>JASHVB010000672.1 GCA_030039695.1 Acetobacteraceae bacterium | reverse complement strand
CGTGACCAGCAGCGATACGGTCGGGTTCGCCGCGGGAAAGAAGACCTGAGAGATGGTGACCGCGAGGAACCCGTAAATAACGAAGTCGAACCACTCCAGGACGTTGCCAATCGTGGCGGCGATCACGACATGTCGCAGCGTCATTTTGGGCGGTGCAGCCCCGCCTACCGCAGCGCTGGGTGCCATCCCTGTGTCCTTTTTTATGGTCTTTTGTCAATCGGACGTGCCACATATGATCGCTCAACCGGCCACATTGCAAGCCCAATCACCAGCGGCACGGCGATTCGCCTACTTCGTGTCATGCCCGGACCAAGCCCGGCGATGACACGAACGGCGGTTCGGCAGACTGTCGCGGTGAGGCGCCTCGACCCCGCCTCAGCCCGTCAGCATCTCCGCAATCACATTTGCCAACTGACCGGTCGCTCCGCTCATCGCCGCGACGAAGCCGCCGGTACCCGGCGCCGCCGGCATCACGCTAAATCGGACTGTCCGGCTGGCCGCCGTCTCGCCGTGCCGTAGCACGGCGATCACCGCCGTCAGCACCACTGCGCCGGAACGATCGGCATCGAACCGCTGTACGTTCACTTCCACCGACGCATCAGGCGTCGAGGAAATTGCACCGTTCTCCGGAAACACGATGGAGCCCGGCAGCCGCTGCAGCAGTTCTTGCACCAGCACGCGACCCATCATCGAGTCCAGTGATTCGCCCCACCAGTCGTTGCCCATCACATCCAAGCGAAAATCCTCGGTCGAACGCACGATCTGCGAGCGATCCAGGTAACGCGGCAGGCTGATTGAGCGCACTTCAATGCGCCGCGGCGCACCGGTCCGTGCCGGTCCCGGCACCACAGCCAACGTGTAGAGCGTCGGATTGGGCGACGTGCAGGCGGCCGGCGCAATCGCCAGCAGCGACAGCGCATGTCGGCGCGAGAGCCCACGCATCATTATCGCGACCCCTCGTCGGTACGGCCGCGGATGAGCGCCTCGGGATGGCGGGTCAGCAGGTCCGCCAGAACGCGGAATGAGCGCGCCGTATCGGTCAGTTGCACCAGCAATCGGCGCATGTCGTCGTTGAACGTCGAGTTGCCGCCATAACCCGTCTGCATAGATGCGGCCAAGGCGTTCACCCGCCGCACGGCGCTGTCGAGTTGGTTGGCGATTGCCGGCAGGCGGTCCAGCAGCGGCCCGCTGGCTGCATTCAGGTGCTTCGTCAACGCCTGTGCGCTGGCCAATGTCGCCCGCAGCGATTCGATCGAATCGCGCAGCTGCGTACTGTTCACCAAGCCGTTCATGCCGGACAGCGTCTGGTTCAGATTGTCGCCAATCTGCTGGAACGGAATTGCCTGCAGCTTAGCCATCAGCGCCGCAGCTGCGCTGCCAATGTCCGTTGATCCGGTGTTCAGCGCTGGCAGGACGAAAACGCCATCCTGCACGCCCAGGGCGGCGGGGGAAGGGTGCGGCTCGAACTCCAGCGCGAGTTGCTTCTGCCCGGTGATCACGCTGCTCGTATCCAGCCGGACACGCAACCCGCGTTTCACCAGGTCGCTCAGGCTCCCCTGCAGGTCGTTCGCCGCCGGCATCTTCAGGTCGGCGATGCGTTCCGGCTCAACCTCGTAGCGCACGGCCACCACGACGTTGTCGGTGGACTTGTCGTAGCGCAGCGTCACCCCGTTCACTTCACCGATTGGTATGCCGCGCAGCGTCACTGGCGCGTTCACCTGCAATCCGGACACCGAACCGGAGAAATAACTAAGGAACCTGATCTTGTACGGGAATCCGGCCGCCTCCGCCTCCTGCTGGCTCTCATACAAGGTGAAGACATGATTCTGCCCGGCGACCGGTTGCCCGGGCCGCGCGTTTGGCGTCTCGAACGCGATGCCACCGAGCAGCAGCGCGCGCAGTGATTCCAGCTTCAGCTCCAGGCCGTTGGCGCTGAGCTGCACTGTCGCGCCGGAGGCGTTCCAGAATCGCGTTGTGTCATGCACGTACTGGTCGAACGGGGCGCGCACGAAGGCATGGATGGTCACGCTGTTCGCCATGTGGGCGATATCCCAGCCGAGAACCTCGCCCACCTCCAGGCCGTGAAGAAACACCGGCGAGCCGAGGGCGATGTTGCCGAGCCGAGCCGTCTGCAACAGGAAGGTGTGACCCGGCACGTCAAAGGTGAGAACCGGCGGCGTCTCCAGGCCGACGAATTGCCGTTCGCGTGTGCCGCCCGGGCCGGACGGTTGCAAGGCGATGTAGCTGCCCGATACCAGCGTCTCTAGCCCGGTCAGTGCGCCGGCGAAAAACCGCGGCCTGACGATCCAGAATTGCGCCTTGTTGGTCAGCAGCGGCTCGGCTTCGCGGCTCATCCGCACGGTCACCACGACGCGTTGTAGGTCCGGGCTGAGCCCGATGTGCTCCACCACCCCCATGTCGACGTCCTTGGTGCGGACGTGCGACTGCCCGGCGACCAGGCCCGACGCGGTTTCGAAGGTGATGGTGATGAGCGGGCCGCGCTCAGCCAGCGTGTGCCAGGCCAGCCAGGCGCCGACCAGCGCGGTGACGATCGGTATGGCCCAGATCAACGAGAGCCGGCGCCGGCCGTCGAGCCGCGAGTGCACGACGGCAGTCCGCGGTCGGTCGCTCATAACCCGGCCTCATTTGCGCCGGCGGCGTCCCAGATCAACCGAGGGTCGAACGTACGCGCGGCGAGCATGGTCAGGATCACCACGGAGACGAACGCGACCGCGCCGATCCCCGGATGCACCGAGACGATCGAGCCGAACTGCAGCAGCGCCACGAGCAGCGACAGCATGAA
>JASHVB010000671.1 GCA_030039695.1 Acetobacteraceae bacterium | reverse complement strand
AACGCGGTCATTTCGGGGCTCGTGTCCGCATACCGCTTGATCGCCGCCAGAACACGCCGCGTCATCTCGGCGTCGGGAGGCGCGCCCGATGGCAGGCCTGGAAGACGCGCAACGATGTCGGGTGCGACCTCGCGTGCCGCCGACTGCAAGGCAGCGCGCATCGCCGCGGTTTCCGGGGCGCCGAACCGCGGACCGAGTTCGTCGGCCAACCATGCCAGCACCGGCGGCCAGTGCGCGACCTGGCGGTACAGGGCAGGTATGAACGGTATGCCGTCCAGGTCGGTGGCAAACCGCAGCAGCATCGCGCGCTGGTCGTCAGGCAGCGCGGCAGGATCGACATTGCCTGGCATGGGTGGCAGCAGCGCCGGCGGAGTCCAGCGCTGCGCATACCCGGTACCGGATGGTGCAGTGCCGCTCAGCACACAACGCAAGCAGGCGCCCATCACGAGATTGACCGGCGAGACGCGCACGAAGTTGGTGGCAATATTTCGAATGGCCGTCAGCGCGGCGCCGTCAACGCCCCATCGGCGCAACCTTTCGGCCGCGACCGTCCGCGCCGGTGGCAGCCTGATCTCGCGCGCTAGGCGCCAGCCAGTTTCGGGGATCGCCCCGGACGCCATGGCCGGCCGTAATGCCGTCCATGCCCAGTCCAAGACGCCGGGCAGTGTCGCGAGATATCGCTGCAGCGATGACACGTAGGGTACGCCGGAGAACATGCGGATTTCGCCATAGATCTCGGCAATGCGTCCGCTGGCCTCGCGCTCATGCAATTCGGGCAGCAGGGTTTGCGGTGCGGTGGCCACTGTCGGCTGTCCTCGATTCGATAGGACCGGAGAGTGCGCGCCGCTCCGCCCGCTCACAACCGCGCGGTTTAAGTGTGGTCTTTCGTTGCATCTCTTCCGCTGATTCGGCCGGCTCCGTATGTCCCGGGCGGTGTTGTCGCGGAGCGGGCCCGCACCGCTAATCAGCAGCCGATTGGCGGCGCAGGTCGGCGAGGATGCACCTACGTCGGTCCGCCCGACCCTAGCGTCACTGGTGGTTTGACGGTGGTGATTGCCGGCCAGCTGACCACCCATTTCGGGTCGTCGCTGCGCGTGGCGGTATCGTAATCGGCGCTACGGCACTGTTCCGGCACAGGTGGCGGGAGTCGTCTGTTTACGACGGGGACGTGATCGCCCACTTACAATCCGGTCACCGGCCAGAAACAATCGGGCACCATCTTCCCGGCTACGTAACGTGACCGAGGAATGCTGTCATGTCTCTCTCCAGGCGTCTAGGTGCCATCGCCGCCTTGGCCGGTCTGGCTGCGGTCGGTGTCGCCTCAGTGCCCCACCCGGCTGAGGCTTGGTGGCGCGGTCCATGGTGCTGTGCGATCGGCGTCGGCGTATGGGTGCCACCCGTGGTCGTCGCGCCGGCACCCGTCTACGCGCCACCTCCAGTCTACTATGCGCCGCCGGCCGTCGCCTACGCTCCGCCGCCCTCGCGCGTCTGGGTCCCTGGCCACTGGAGCGGCCCGTACTGGGTGCCTGCCCACTGGTCGTGAGGTAAGCGGTGCCGGGCTTGGCCCTGGCGCACGTTCCGGGGAGGCGGTGCCTCCCCGGAACGTGCGCTTGGGGCCGGGCCGGTCGAACCCGTCCGGTGTTTTGATCGCGGTGGTTTTTTTTGGGACAGACCGGCCACATTGACGGCTGGCGCGCAGTGATCCAACGCTGATCCATGCTGCGTCGTTTCGAAGCCTGGCTGGATCCCACCGCCCGTCCTCCTGAGGAGCCGCCGGCCGCCGAGAACCCAAGGGACAGCGGTGGCCTTTGGCGCTTTTACTGGCATTTCATCCGCCAGGAGCGTTGGCTGGCCGTCAGCTTGTTCTGCTGCGGCGGGCTGATCGCGATTCTCGACGCGGCGATTCCCGCGTTCATTGGTCGAGTCGTCTCACTTGTTTCCAGCCACACGCCGCAGACGCTGCTGACCGATGCCTGGCCGCAACTTCTGTTCATGGCCGCGGTGGTGTTGGTGGCGCGGCCCGGTGTGTTTCTCAGCTACGCCACGTTGATCAATCAGATCGTCAACCCCGGCTTCTCCAACCTGATCCGCTGGCAGAACCACTGGCACGTCGTGCGGCAGAGTTGGACGTTTTTCCAGAACGACTTCGCCGGGCGTATAGCCAACCGCGTGATGCAGACCGGCCCGGCGCTGCGCGAGAGCGTCACGATGACGTTCGACGCCGCTTGGTACATTGTCGTTTACGGCACCAGCGCACTGCTGCTGTTGTTCTCCATCGACTGGCGCCTGACGCCACCGATCTTCGCCTGGTTTCTCGGCTATGCTGCCATGCTGCGCTACGTTGTCCCGCGGTTGCGAGAGCGCTCGCGCCGCGTGTCGGAGATGCGCTCGCAACTCACCGGCCGCGTCGTTGACAGCTACACCAACATCCTCACCGTCAAACTGTTCGCACGCGCCCGGGACGAGGACGCTTGGGTACGCGACGCTGTCGACGAGCACACCGCGGCTTTCCGCGACCAAACGCGAATGATCACCGGCTATGTTATGATCCTGGCGCTCATGAACGCATCGCTGATCGTTGCCACCGGCTGCGTGGCGATCTGGCAATGGAGCTCGGGACGCATCGCGGTTGGCGCAGTGGCGACGGCGATCCCGCTGTGCTGGCAGTTGACCAACATCGCCGGCTGGGTGGCACGTAGCGTCACCGCGATCTTCGAGAATATCGGCACAGTGCAAGACGGTATGCGCTCCATCGCGGTGCGTCGACAGATGCCGGATGCGCCGGATGCGTCGGAACTGCACGTCCACGGCGGCAAGATCCGCTTCGAGGACGTGCATTTCGATTACGGCCGGGTCCGTCCGCTGGGGCGCGAATACGCCGCGCCGTCCGTGCTGCACGGCATCAACCTGACCATCGCGCCGGGCGAGCGCGTCGGCCTGGTGGGGCCCTCCGGCGCCGGCAAGTCAACGCTGGTGAACCTGCTGTTGCATTTCTACGAGCCGGAACAAGGCCGCATCCTGATCGACGAGCAGGACATCGCGCATGTGACCCAAGAGAGCCTGCGTGCGCAGATTGCAATGGTGACGCAGGACACGTCGCTGTTGCACCGCTCGATCCGCGACAACATCCGCTACGGGCTGCCAGACGCGACCGAGGCAATGATCCGTGATGCGGCCCGGCGCGCCGAGGCAGAGGAGTTCATTCTTGGCCTGCAGGACTGGCACGAACGGTACGGATACGATGCGCACGTCGGTGAGCGCGGCGTGAAGCTGTCCGGCGGGCAGCGGCAGCGGATTGCCCTGGCGCGGGTGATCTTGAAGGACGCACCAATCCTGGTGCTGGACGAGGCGACGAGTGCGCTGGATTCGGAAGTCGAGGCGGCGATCCAGGAGCAGCTGGACGCTCTGATGGAGGGCCGTACGGTGATCGCAATCGCGCACCGGCTATCGACGATCGCGCGGATGGATCGGCTCGTCGTGCTGGACCGCGGGCGGATCGTGGAAAGCGGCTCCCACCGCGAATTGTTATCGCTTGGTGGGACCTACGCGCGGTTGTGGGCACGGCAGTCGGGCAGCTTCATCGGCGAAATGGCAGGGGCGAAGTAGCGTTGTAACTACAATCTCGCTCGCTTCACGGGCGGGCGCGTTCACAATTTCCACCTACTCGTTCGGGTTTGACCCTGCCGGAGAGACAACACCACGCCGCTCACCCGCGGGTCGCCGTGACCGGCGGCGCCGGATGCGATCCCCGCTCCCACATCCCAGGACCGACCGCGCGAGTGGGTCGGCCGCTGCTGATCGCGACTGCTGACACCGAACAGGAATTTGACTGGGCCGGGCCGTTCAGCCGCGCCTTCACCAATTTCACGGCCATGCGGTTCCCCCCACCAGGCGCACCGGGTACTCGAGCAACCAGAGCGTGCTGCCAGCCGACACGGTGAACTCCCGGCGGCTTCGCGGGATGCTAGCCGGGCGCGGTTCTCCGAACTGCCGCCGCCCTTGCACAACAGGATCGCCGGGAACCATCTGTGGGCGCCGGTACCCGAGAAGCTCGCGATCCCCTCCGGCAAAACCGAAGACGCATTCGGGGCAAGGCCACGTAGCCTCAGAGCCGGACGCCAAGGTTGGCGCGCATATCGGTGAGATTTGAGAACAGCTTGGCCTCAAAGCCAGCTCGTTCGTCATGCCGCAATGGACCTCCGGCCTTGAAGCGTGGTCCGGCTGACCTGTCAGGTTCGATTCCGCCGACGCGCCCCGGCTGTCGCCCACCTAGGCGGGTCGGCCGCCGGCCGGTGGCGAACTATTGAGGAGCGACCTCCGCCTCGTCCTCCTCGCCATACCCCAGCAGCCGCAACGCTCGTCCGCGAATGCCACGACGCTCAGCCGCATGAATCAGGGCTTCCTCGCGTCCGTGGGTGACCCACACTTCGGGTGCACCCACGTCGTCCAACGTCGCGTTCAGCTCGTTCCAGTCAGCGTGGTCCGAGACGATCAGCGGCAGCTCCACCCCGCGCGATTTCGCCCGCTGTCGCACGCGCATCCAGCCGGATGCCATCGCCACCACGGGATCTGCCAGACGCCGGGCCCAACGGTCCGTCACCGCGCCGGGCGGGGCAAGGACAATCGCGCCCTCCAGGTCGCGCTTCGCCGCGCCCGTGGCCGGCCGCAGATCGCCCAACGCCACGCCGCGTGCTTCGTACTCTGCACACAATGGGAGCAGAGCGCCGTGCAGCCAAATAGGCCGGTCCCAACCTGCCCGGCGCAGCAACGCGATCAGCCTCTGGCACTTCCCGAGCGCGTAGCAGCCGACGACATGTGTGCGCTCAGGGAACAATGCGACGCTGTCGAGCAGGCGGGCGATCTCGTGTGCCGGCGGTGGATGGACAAATACCGGCAAGGCGAACGTTGCCTCGGTAATGAACACGTCGCAGGCGATGGGCTCGAATGGGGCGCAAGTGGGATCGGCCACCCGCTTGTAGTCGCCGCTGACCACGGCCCGCGTCCCGAGGTACTCCATCGCCACCTGGGCACTCCCCAGCACATGACCCGCCGGCTGCAGCCAGACGCGGACGTCACCGATGGTGACCGCCTCCCCCCAGGCCAACGCCTGCTCCGTCTCTCGCACGCCATCCTCGCCCAGCCGCACGCGCATCAGCGCCAACGTCTCGGCGCTGCCGAGCACCGCGCGGTGGCCGCGGCGGGCATGGTCCGAGTGGGCATGGGTCACCACGGCGCGGTCCACCGGGGTCACCGGGTCAACGAAGAACCCGCCCGGTTCGCAATACAGGCCCTCCGGCTGCACCTTGAGCCAGTTCTCGGGATGCGGCATCGCCTGCATCTGGCATCGCGGGCGCCAAACGCCAAGCGATGGCGTCCTGCCAGCTAGGCTATCTATCAGAGAGTGACCAGCATCACCGAAACTCTCGTCCAGTTCGGCCGTGAGGCTTTTGAGCGCGGCGACATCACGTAAGCGGAAGATCGGTTCCGCCGTGTCTGCGCGGCGCGTCTGGACGACGTCGAGGCACTGTATGTCCCGACTATCTGGGGCGCGGCCGCGACGGCCTCGTGGACATCGGCAGTTGTTACGCACAGGCGTTGGCGCACACCCCGACTGGCGCGCAATTGCCGTACGAGCTCGCCGGATTCCACCGCGCGCAGGGACGCGATGCCGCGGTGATCGCCCGCCGCAGAGCTCGATCCGGATCGAGTGTCGGCGTATGGGATCGTGGGAATGTGGTGTGCCGGCGGATGACCGATGCGTCCTGATCATGGCGGAGGACTAACCGCTGTAGGGCCAGAATGATGGAAAGGACATTACCGACACCCTTCTCGGTCTGGTTTATGCATCAGGGCTGGGTGCCCCGAGCGCACCAGCTTGCGATGCTCGATGCCGCGCGCGCCGGCGAAAGCACTCTGTTGATCGCGCCAACCGGTGGGGGAAAAACACTCGCCGGTTTCCTTCCGTCGCTGGTCGAGCTCACGCAAGCGCCGCGATCAGGCCTACACACGCTCTACGTCAGTCCGCTGAAAGCGCTGGCAACAGATATCGCCCGCAATCTCTTGCGTCCCGTCCAAGAGATGAACCTACCAATCAGCATCGAGACCCGTACCGGCGACACGCCCGCAAACCGTCGCACCCGCCAGCGCACAACGCCGCCGCACCTTTTGCTGACCACGCCAGAAAGCCTCGCCGTATTGCTGTCGCTGCCGGATGCGATGGCTATGTTCGCCGACCTTACATGTGTCGTCATCGACGAAGTTCATGTGCTGGCCGGTACTAAGCGCGGCGACCAGTTGGCACTCGGTGTGGCCCGGCTGCGCACCCTCGCGCCGCGCATGCGGTGTGTCGGGCTGTCTGCGACAGTCGCGCACCCAGCGGCACTCCAGGCTTATGTTGGGGCTGATCGGCGCATTGAAGTGGCTGACAGCGCGCCACCACAAATCTCAATGATGCTGCACGAAGGGCGATTGTCCTGGTCCGGCCACATGGGCCTCGAAGCCGCGCCATCGCTCATGCAGCGCATCCGTGCCGCCGGCACGACGATCGTGTTCGTCAACACCCGGGCACAGGCGGAGCTGATGTTTCAGGAGCTTTGGAAGCAGAACACGCCGACGCTGTCGATCGCGCTGCATCACGGCTCGCTGGAAGTGTCGCAGCGGCGGAAGGTGGAAGCCGCGATGGCCGCCGGCGAGCTCCGTGCAGTGGTGGCCACGTCGTCGCTGGATCTCGGCATCGACTGGGGCAGCGTGGATCAGGTGATCCAAGTTGGCGCACCGAAGGGCGTGTCGCGGTTGTTGCAGCGGGTTGGACGCGCCAATCACCGGATGGATCAAGCGAGTCGGGCGATTCTGGTGCCGGCCAATCGTTTCGAAGTGCTAGAGTGCGAGGCTGCCATGCTCAGCGTGTCCGCACATGAGCTGGATGGGGATCCGCCACGGCCCGGCTCGCTCGATGTTCTGGCACAGCATCTGCTAGGGCTTGCTTGCTCCGCGTCATTCATGCCCGACGCAATCTATGAGGAAGTGCGTCAGGCTGCGCCTTACACCGAGCTGTCGCGTCAGGATTTCGACGATGTGCTGGCTTTCGTTGAGAACGGTGGATACGCGCTGTCCACCTATGACCGCTGGCGCAAACTCTTCCGCGACAGCGAAGGCCGTGTGCACGTACGCAGCGGTCGTGTTGCGATACAGCACCGCATGAACGTCGGGACGATCGTCGAGGCGCCGCTTTTGAAGGTTCGGCTGGTAGGCAAGCGTCGTG
>JASHVB010000670.1 GCA_030039695.1 Acetobacteraceae bacterium | reverse complement strand
TGGCTGATCCCCAAGCAATGGCAGATCTTTCTTTGGATCAGCGCAATCATCGAAATCGTCGTGCTCTTGCCACTCCTGTTGTGGCTGCTGCCAGAATCGCCGCGCTGGCTGGAGGCACATGGCCGGCATGAGGAAGCCGACCGCGCCATGATCCGGTACGAGCAGCGCGTGATGCAGTACACATCGGAGCCGCTGGCGGAACCTAATCCCGCCGATAATCCGATCGTGGTGGCGGGGGCCGGCGCATGGAAGGAGCTGTTCACCAACCCGCTGTACAGAGGCCGCACGTGGGTGCTGATCATCTCGTGGATGGCAGGATATGCGGGCCTGATCTACGGTGTCGGGGCTTTTCTCGGCGTCTACATGGTGGATCACAGCGCGTCCGCGCACTTCGTGTTCCTGACGATCGCGGTGGCTTATGCAGTGCTATTCTTTGGCTTCCAGGCCAACGCCTGGCTCGGCGAGTCGGTCGAGCGGCGGGACGTCATCGCCTGGATGGCGATTCTGTTTGCCGTGTGCTGGGTTGTCGCCTGGGCGGTGCCCAATCTCTGGGTGATCGCGGTCTGCTTCATCATCAGCCGGATCGGCACTGGATTGTTCCTGTTCAATTTGTACAACTACACGGCCGTCGCCTATCCCACACGCATTCGGTCGATTGCTTTCGCATGGACGGACGGTCTGGGACATCTCGGCGCGTGGGCCGGCGTGACGTTGCTCGGCCCGCTCTATCAATTCGGACCGAACCACCTTGGCTGGATTCTCTGGATCGTGCTGCCTGGGGCACTGCTACCAGCCGTGCTGATCCGCGGGTTCGGAATCAGGCAGTCGGGCGCCGTGCTGGAGCAGGTGTCCCTGTAGCCGTGCTCAGGAGAGCCGCGAGCCTTCTATGGTGATGCGATGCATCAGGCGCCGCTCCCCGTGATAGTCGTTCACGGCGTAATGCCAGGTGGCGCGGTTGTCCCAGAACGCAAGCGAGCCTTCTGCCCACTGAAAACGACAGCAGAACTCGGGGCGGACAGCATGACGGTAGAGAAAATCGAGGAGCGGGCGTGATTCTTCCTCGGTCCAGCCTTCGAAACGCAGGGTGAAGCCAGGGTTGATGTAGAGCGCCTGACGGCCGCTACCGGGGTGGCGGATCACAACCGGGTGCACCGCGTCCTGCGTGGCGACGTCCGAATTGCCGATGCGGCCTTGCAGATCGTTGTCCTTCGGGCGCCGGTTGTTCGCGCCGAACACGTGACGGCTCGAATGCAGTGCGCGCAGGCCTTCGAGCGTGCGTTTCAAACCTTCGGACAGCGCGTTGTACGCCGCGTACATGCTGGCAAACATCGTGTCGCCGCCGTTTGGCGGGACCTCCCGGGCATATAGCATCGAACCGAGAGCTGGCACCGTGTCGTAGCTGTGATCGGTGTGCCAGCCGCCGCCTATATTGGTGCGTTGCTGCGGTTCCTTGCGAACCTCGGCGATCATCGGATAGCCGTCGACGTGCTGGAAGAAGCGGTTGATGTTGATGGCGCCGAAGCGTTCAGCTGCGGCGATATGTTGTTCCGGCGTCAGGTGCTGGTCACGGAAGAATACGACGCCGCGGTCGAACAGAGTGCGGCGGATGATCTCCGTGCCGGCCACGTCGAGACGGGACAGGTCGATGTTGTGGATTTCTGCGCCTACGCCGCCGGTGATCGGACGAATCGCGATGTCGCTATTGCGCATGTGAAGGCTCCTGAGGACGGCTGCATTGAACACCTCTCGCGCCTGCGGCGCGAGAGGTCGAGACCCGCAGGGTCGCCGATGAGGGTCGAATGCTCGGAGCGTCCAGGCAATTTGCCCCTCACCCGGGATCGCCTGGCGCGCCAACCTCGCTCGCGCACGGCGCAGGCGAGGCGCACTTACCGTCCGGTCAGTATCCGCTCGACAAGCTGCTTTACGGTCGGAATAAAGCCGTTCGAATAGAACGGATCCTTGGCAAAGCGGAACGCGTTGTGCCCGCTGAACATCAGATTGTGTTCCAACGCCTCTGGAGTGTCGCTCGCGTGCGCAATGTTTTGCAGCGTTTTCTGAATACAGAAACTGCGAGGATCGGGCCGCTTCCCGGTTGAGTGGCCTGACTCGGCCTGCGCCCAGTTGGAGAACCGGCATTGGCTGAGGCAGCCCATGCAACCGACCTGGTCGGTCAGAATCTCCCTGGCCTTCTCTGGAGTCACGAAGATCAGCGTCGAATCCGGCGTACGCAGCGCTTCGACGAAACCTTGCGCTTCCCAACCACGCGCACGCTCCAGATCAGCCGGCGTCAGATACACCGGGCGCTTGCGTGGACCGACGCCGTATTCTGCCACATGGTCGCCAACCGGCTCTGTGGTGAACGCCACCTGCCGGTCATTGCGGTCGCGCAGTTCCCGGATGAAACCGTTATTAACGGCACTGGAATAGAAGCCCGTCGGACTGAAGCGGTTGAGGAACACGTCGCCTTCCTGCAACGTGCGCAGCTTCTGCTTCCACGCATCGCCGATCGGACTTTCCTTGGTCAGCAGCGGTCGCGTGCCGAACTGAAAGGCGATCGGACCGAGATCGGGATTGTCGATCCAGTCCTCCCATTCCTCCAACCACCAGACACCGCCCGCCATTATGATCGGCGTATGGGCAAGGCCGAATTCCCGCATCAGCTTGCGCAGTGCGAGCACGCGGGGAAATGGGTCTTCCGGCCTGGTCGGATCCTCGCTGTTGGACAGGCCGTTATGCCCGCCAGCCAGCCAGGGATCTTCGTAAACCACTCCGCCCAGCAGCGACGCAGCCTTCGAATAAGCACGCTTCCAGAGCGCATTGAATGCACGCGCCGACGAAATGATCGGATAGTAATAGACGTTGAAGCGTTGTGCGATGTCCGAGAGCCGATAGGGCATACCGGCGCCGCAGGTGATGCCGTTGATGAGACCCTTCGCTTGCTCCAACACCTCGGTGATGATGCGCTCAGCGGCGCCCATCTCCCACAGAATGTTCGCGTGGATGCGCCCTTTGCCGCCGGCGAGATCCCAGGCGCGCCGCGCCTGGGTCAGCGCACCCTTGACCGCGTAAGCGATCAGTTCCTCATGGCGGTCAGTCCGTGTGCGGCCGTGATAGAGCTGCGGAATCGGTTGGCCCCGCTCATCGAAGCTGTCGGCGTTTACCGCGCTGAACGTGCCGATGCCGCCCGTCGCCGCCCAATTGCCGGACGAGATACCGTTGGAGATCGAAATGCCTTTCCCGCCTTCCACCAGCGGCAGGACTTCGACGCCCCCCATCAGGATTGCATTGATCGCCTTCATGGCCGTGTGCCCCTCGTCAGGCCGGGGAAGACTCCTATCCGGCCGCTGTGGCGCCTCCCCCTGTACCAAGAGCGTCACGGCGCCCGCCACTGGTTGCAAGTGCCTTCATCCAGAATTGGGCGCCGTGTCGCATTTTTACGCTTATTCGCCAATCACCGGCTGGTCGCTATCCTGCGGCATCGGCATTTCCTCGTTGCGCGGACGCCGCTCGCCGCGGTCCCCTCGGTCACCACGGTCCGCGCGATCGCCGCGGTCCCGATCGCGATCGCCGCGGCCCGGCTTCGCCCCGACTTGCTCCGTGATATCGGCACCGCTTGCCTGGTCAACGACACGCATCGACAGCTTCACCTTGCCGCGCTCGTCGAAGCCGATGACCTTCACCTTCACCGGATCGCCAACATTGACCACGTCGGTCGTCTTGCCGACGCGGCCCTGCTGCAGCTCGCTGATGTGCACCAAGCCGTCGCGCGATCCAAGGAAATTGACGAAGGCACCGAAATCTGCGGTCTTCACCACCTTGCCGTTGTAGATCACACCGATCTCTGGCTCCGCGACGATGCCGCGAATCCAGTCGATCGCCTGCTGCGCCTGCAGAGCGTCGGTGGCGGCGATCTTAATCGTGCCGTCGTCTTCGATGTCGATCTTGCAACCAGTCGTTTCGACGATCTCGCGAATCACCTTGCCGCCGGTGCCAATTACCTCGCGGATCTTCTCTTTCGGCACATTGATAACGGTGATCCTGGGCGCGGTCGCGGCAACGTCGCTGCGATGGCCGGTGATCGCCTTCGCCATCTCGCCGAGGATGTGCATCCGCCCGTCACGCGCCTGCGCCAGCGCAATGCGCATGATGTCCGGCGTGATCGAGGTGATCTTGATGTCCATCTGCAGGCTGGTGACGCCGACTTGCGTGCCCGCCACCTTGAAGTCCATGTCGCCGAGATGGTCCTCGTCGCCCAAGATGTCGGACAGCACCGCGAAGCCTCGGTCCTCCTTGATCAGCCCCATGGCGATTCCAGCCACCGGCCGGCGCAGTGGCACGCCGGCATCCATCAGCGCCAGGCTCGATCCGCACACCGTCGCCATCGAGGACGAACCGTTCGATTCGGTGATCTCGGAGACAACGCGCAGTGTGTAGGGAAACTTCTCCTTCTCCGGCAGCAGCGGATGGATGGCGCGCCAGGCCAGCTTGCCGTGGCCGATCTCTCGCCGGCCCGGGCTGCCCATGCGGCCCGCCTCGCCCACCGAATAGGGTGGGAAATTGTAGTGCAGCATGAAGTGCTCTCGGTACTCGCCCTCGAGCGCGTCGATCACCTGTTCATCCTGCCCCGTGCCGAGCGTGGCGACGCAGAATGCCTGCGTTTCGCCGCGGGTGAACAGCGCTGAGCCGTGCGCACGGGGGAGGACA
>JASHVB010000669.1 GCA_030039695.1 Acetobacteraceae bacterium | reverse complement strand
AGGCCTGCTGTGGCCGCGCTAATGCTGCAGGGCTGCGGCTCGGACGTCGGCAAGTCGGTACTGGTGGCCGGCCTCTGCCGGCTGTTCGCAAACCGTGGCCTGACGGTCCGGCCGTTCAAGCCGCAGAACATGTCCAACAACGCCGCTGTGACGGAAGACGGCGGCGAGATCGGCCGCGCGCAGGCCCTCCAGGCACTCGCCTGTCGGACCCTGGCGACGGTCGACATGAACCCGGTATTGCTCAAGCCGCAGACGGAGACGGGCGCCCAACTGGTCCTGCGCGGGCGGATGGCCGGCATCCGCACCGCCCGCGACTATCAAGGCGGCAAAGCGGCGTTGCTGCACCTCGTATTGACGAGCTACCGCCGCCTTGCCGCCGCGGCCGATCTGGTGATCGTCGAGGGCGCCGGCAGCTCGGCCGAGATCAACCTGCGGCAGGGCGACATCGCCAACATGGGCTTTGCCCGCAGCGCCGAGATCCCTGTGGTCATCGTGGGCGACATCGACCGCGGCCATGTCATCGCCGCGCTCGCCGGGGCAAAGGCGGTGCTCGATCCCGCGGACGCTGCCTTCGTGCGCGGCTTCGTGGTCAACAAGTTCCGCGGCGACGCGAGCTTGTTCCGCGAGGGTCGCGCGGCCATTGCCCGGCTCACCGGCTGGCCCGACCTCGGCCTCGTGCCTTGGCTCTCTGCCGCCGCCCGATTGCCGGCGGAGGACTCGGTCTCGCTGGCGAATACCCGCGGCAATCACGGCGGGCGCTTGCGCATCGCCATTCCTCGTCTGCCACGCATTGCGAATTTCGACGAATTCGATGCGCTCAGTCAGGAGCCGGAGGTGCGGCTCGACTTCGTTCCATCCGGCGCGGCCCTGCCGGGCGATGCGGACCTGGTGATCCTGCCGGGGTCGAAGGCGACGCTCGCCGATCTCGCCTTCATCCGCGCCGAGGGCTGGGACACCGACCTCGCTGCCCATCGACGGCGCGGCGGCAGCGTGCTCGGCGTCTGTGGCGGCTTTCAGATGCTGGGCAGGCAGATCGCCGACCCTGACGGGATCGAGGGCCCGCCCGGCACGGCGGCCGGCTTTGGCCTGCTCGACGTCGAGACAGTGCTGACGGGCGCGAAGGTCCTGCGGCCGGTGCAAGGCCGCGCGCTCGGCGCCGCGTTCGCCGGCTACGAGATGCATGTCGGCCGTACATTCGGCCCGGGCTTGGCGGCGCCCTTTCTCCACATCGAGGGCGAGGGCCCGCACGGGGCCCTGTCCCCCGACGGACGCATCGCCGGGGGCTACGTGCACGGCCTCTTTCAGGGGGTCGACTTCCGCAGCGCCTTTCTCGCCGCCCACGGCGCGTGCAGCTCGGGCATCGACCACGAAAGCGCGGTCGACGCTGCGCTCGACGAGATTGCCGCTTCCTTGGAGCAATGCCTTGATATCCCGGCGTTCGCCCGCATCGCCGGTCTGGACCGGATCGGAAGCCTGCAAGGGTTCCGCCGATGACCGGTGCCGACGCCGCGGCGCGCCGATGGATGCCGCCTTTGCTTCCCGCCCTCGACCCCGAGCTGGCGCGCGTTCTGCGCCAGGTGGTGGACGGCAAGGCAAAGCCGCCCGGATCGCTCGGCCGACTCGAGGAGGTCGCGGTGCAGCTCGGTACCATCCAGGGCAGGCGGGATCCGCTTGTGGGGCCGGCGACTGTGCTCGTGTTCGCCGGCGATCACGGGTTGAACGCCGAGGGGGTCTCGGCCTACCCGAGCGCCATCACAGCAGCGATGGTCGGCCTGTTCCTCGCCGGACGGGCGAGCGTCAGCTCCTTCGCCGCTGCCGCCGATGTCCGCGTCAAGGTGATTGACGCCGGCGTTGACGCCGAGTTTGGCGCGAACCCGGACCTGATCGACGCAAAGATCGCCCGCGGCACGGCGAACGCGGCGCGCGAGCCCGCGATGTCGCGTGCGGCCTGCATGCTCGCCCTGGACCGCGGCATAGCCATTGCCCAGAACGCCGTGCGCGAGGGCGCCGATGCCATCGCCCTCGGCGAGATGGGCATTGGCAATACCGCATCCGCCAGCCTGCTCATGCACCGGCTCGGCCCCGCGAAGTTGGAGGACTGCATCGGCCTGGGCGCCGGGCACGACGCTGAGGGCCTGGCCCGGAAGACGGCGGCGCTGCAACGCGCCGCCGCGCGCAGCAGCGCGACCGAACCTCTCGAGGTGTTGGCCGAGTTCGGCGGCTACGAAATCGCCATGATGGCAGGCGCGGCCTTGGGTGCTGCTGCGTTGCGCCGGCCGGTGGTGGTGGACGGCTTCATCGCCGGCGCCGCTGCGCTTGCCGCTATCCGGCTGCAGCCCGCACTGGCCGGCTACTGCGTATTCGCCCACTGCTCGGCCGAGCGCGGCCACCGCATGATGATGCAGTTGCTGGGTGTGGAACCCTTGCTGGATCTTGGCCTCCGGCTCGGCGAAGGCACCGGCGCGGTGCTGGCGATTCCGCTGCTGCGGGCAGCGGCACGCCTCATCACCGACGTGGCCGATCTCGCCGACGTGGTGGGGCCCGGCGGATGAGTCGCGAATGGCGGCTGTTCCTGGTGGCCGTGCAGTTCCTGACCCGGATTCCGACGCCCGACATGCACGATCTGCCTGCGGAATGGCTCGCGCGATCCGGGAAGTATTTTCCCCTGGTCGGCGGACTGGTGGGCGGCCTGTCCGCACTGGCGCTCATGGGCGCGCACATGGTCTGGCCGTTCGGGCTTCTGCCGGCGCTGCTCGCCTTGACGGTCGGCCTCATCGTGACTGGCGCGTTGCATGAGGACGGATTGGCCGACACCGCGGACGCGCTGGGCGGAGGTCGGACGGCCCCGCAGCGTCTCGAGATCATGAAGGACCCTCGGATCGGCACCTATGGCGCGCTCGCCTTGGGTATGGCGCTGGCGCTCAAGGCGGGGTCGCTCTCTGCGATGCCGTATCGGCTGGCGGCCGGCGGGTTGATCTGCGCCCATATGGGGGGCCGCACGGCTGCTGCCTGGGCGATGTCTCTGATGCCCTACGCCGGCGATCATGGTGCTTCGAAGGTCGCGGCGCCGGAGCGCGCATTGCGTCCCTGGGAACTCGGCGTGAGCCTCGTCCTGGCGCTCATGCCGAGCCTGCTGCTGATCGGACCGATTTCAGGCATGATCGCCTTGGCGGCGAGCGTGCCGGCCTGTCTCGCGCTCGGACTGGCTGCCGAACGTTGGATCGGGGGACACACCGGCGACGTGCTCGGAGCAATCGAGCAGGTTTACGAAATTGTCTTCGTGCTTGCTCTGTCCGGCCTCGCTGCCACGGGACATGTCTCGGCATGAGATTAATTATCCCGCCTTTGCAGGTGGGCTCACGCAGGCGACGAATCTGGGAGGCGCTTGCCTTTCGCGATGAAGCTATGCCTTGCGAATCTCGACCTCATCGAGCCGCTTTACCCGGTAAACAATGAACGAGATGGCCCATGCGACCGCGAAGATTGCGATGATGCCATAGCCGAGCGTGCCCCAGTTGTCGTTGAGCTGGTTCATCCAGTCCCAGAACCGGCCTTGAAGATTTAGCTCGCTGCCGATCAAACCCAGCGTCTCAATCCCGCCGATCAGGAGAGCGACGACCGCCGAGACAATGGTGATTGTCAGATTGTAGTAGAGCTTGCGGATGGGCTTGACGAACGCCCATCCATATGCGCCGAGCATCAGGACGCCGTCAGTGGTGTCAATCAGTGACATGCCGGCTGAGAACAGCGCCGGGAAGGCAAGAATCGACCAGACCGAGAGACCTTTGCCGGCTTCAGTCGCCGCAACCGTGAGGAGGCTGACCTCAGTGGCAGTGTCGAAGCCCAGCCCAAACAGGAAACCAACCGGCAGCATCTGCCAACTTTGATTTACCAATCGGAACAAAGGCCGCAGAATGCGTGCGATGAAGCCCCGATCGTTCAGCAGAATGTTGAAGCTATCATCGTCGTAGGTGCCGCCGCTACGAACATGACGGTAGGTTCGATACACCGATCGCGCGATCAGTAAGTTCATGATCGCCATCGCGAGCAGGAACAGCCCCGACACCGACGTACCGATGATCCCCGCAAAGTCGTTGAAGGAGTTGAAACCCTCCTGAATCTTCATCACCGTGACAGCAACGATGAAAGTGCCTATGAACAGCACCAGGGAGTGACCGATCGAGAAGAAAAACCCGACAGCCACCGGCCGCTGGCCTTGCTGCATCAGTTTGCGGGTCACGTTGTCGATGGCGGCGATGTGGTCGGCGTCGACCGCGTGTCGTAATCCAAAGCTGTAGGCCAGAAGTGCCGTGCCGAGCAGTACCGGATGGCCGTGGAAAGCAATCAGCGCATAGGCTGCAGAGGCCACGTTAAACGCGATCAGAATGCCGTAGATACCGAGAACCTTGCCCCGGACATTGCTACCCTCATCGCGCAAGACCCTTCGCAGTGTCACGAGCACTGGGTGTCTCCCATCTGATCGCACGTCGCCGTGCCGGCACAAAGACAGGTTTGGCGGGGTGGGAGCTGGGTACGGTGGATTGCGTCTTCGGTGCGGAGTCTCGCACCACCGGTGGTGCGGCTTACACCGCTGAAATCGACGGACATTCGTCACCTCCTGCCCCGGGCACCCCGCCCGGCGGCATGGTTCGCGCGACGACGGCAGGTCTCCTGGCTTACGGCTCCCGTGCTCCGGCACGAGTGTGCCGGGCACTGATCGCTACCAGCCCTGTCTTCCCAAACCCGAAGGTTCAGTGACACGCCCATCGAACAAGGCAATGGGCGAAAGGACCGGCGGCTCGCCGCTGACAGTTGCGGGGGCAGCCATCGACTTGCCCCCGGACCGCCGAGGTCCCGCCAGAGCGCACGATGTTCCCTTTTCACCCGCTCGCGCGGGACCGTCGACGCATTACCTGTAGCCGTCTGCCAGGGCTTCCGCAATAAGCCGGAGCGCGCGCACGGAGTGCTGCGAAATTCTTAAATTCTGAACCAGAAGCCGACTGCCATGGCGGAAAGGCAAGATGAGATCGCGCCGGGGAGGTCCGGAGACCCCACGCCGCCGCAGAAAATCGCCCTGTCAACGTAGACGCCTTCTTACGACTCGGCAACATTATAGCGGATCGTCCGTTACAACAGGCTAGCCGAGGCGGCCGGACTCCCCACAACCTTGCTTGCTCTCTCGGGTCGGCTGCATTGGCCCTGGCAGACAACAGGATCTCACCGTCAAAAGCGCTGCCCGAAGTGCCGCATCGCAATGGCTAAGCGCGCACGCAGCATGGAACGCGAGCGCGGACAGTATGGGCGCGACCACGAGCGGCGCGGCGAGAATAGCCCTGGCGGCGACCGGGCGTGCTGGGTCTTCGGCAGTCCACGTGTGCGGAATAAGCCCTTACGACAGTCGCCCCCGCAGACCCGGCACGAGCAGTTCGGCGGTGCAGTGTGAGCTACACCAATTGACGAGCGCCGCTGCTTACGTGACACGTCCGGCATTCAGGTGAAAAATGACACTGCTAACTCCTTGATCTATCTAACCGGCCGATCCGGCGTTTTAAGTGAAAACGACAGTGAGGAAGGACCCGAATTGCCGGTGCGACTCCTCGTTCTGCCGGCGCCGCGCCAGCGCAATTCGACGCATTTCATCCGGGAACGGGAACCGGGTTAGCTAATCTCGCCGCTCAGGACGGGACCAAATGGAACGTAGCGCTCGCCGTCGAAGCGCCGCATCTGGGCCTGCTTGACCAACTGGAAATCGGTCGGGCTGGAGTTGAGCGTGACACCGGGTAGCACCATCGGCAGTTGGACGTGATGCAGATTGGCCGCCTGCCGCATGAAGTTCTCGCGGGTCAAGTCGTCGCCGCACCGCTTCAGAATCAGCGCGGTCGTCTCGCCGATCGAATAACCGTAGACGGTCTGGTTATCGGTCTTGTCCCCGTTCGGGTAGTACTTGTCCATGAACGCGAGCCACCGCTTGTAGCCCGCATCGTTGTGCCATTGGGGATCGGTCGGGTCCTTGAAGGAAGTGTCGCTGATGATCCCCTTCGCGGCGTCGAAGCCCGCCGGCTTCAGGGTCGCTCCAACCGACGAGGCGATGCCGTTCAGGATGTGCAGCGGCTTCCACGCAATTTCAGCCACCTTCCTGATCGCCTGGGCGCCGAATTTGGGGATCGCGACCGTGATGAGGACGTCGCAGCCAGCCGATTGCAACTCGACGATCTGCGAGTCGACGGTCGCGTCAGTGTTTTCGTAGGTAGCCTTGGCCTTGATCATCGACGCGGCCTTGCTGCCGAGCCCGTCGACCACGCCCTTCAGGTAGTCCTTGCCGAAATCGTCGTTCTGATAAAGCACGCCGATCTTGGCATCGGGTTTGTTCTTCAGGAGGTACGCCGCGTAGACGTGTCCCTCGGCCTGGTAGCTGATGAAAAATCCCATGGTCCACGGGTGGCCCTTGGGGTCGTCCCACTTCGTGGCACCCGTGCCGGGGAACATTTGCGGCACGTGCTTTTCGTTTAGGTAATGCCAGACTGCACTGTTGGTTGGGGTACCTATCGAACCGGAGAGCAAGAGGACGTGGTCCTCTTCCACCAGCTTGCGTGTCATCTCGACGGTCTTCGGTGGCGAGTAGCCGTCATCGTACGAGATCCACCTGATTTTGCGCCCGTTTATTCCGCCCTGGGCGTTGATCATGTCGAAATACGCTCGCTCCGACAACGGGAACGGACTGGCGTTCGCGAGCGGCCCGCTATAGGGGCCGGTGTTACCGATCTTGATCTCGGTGTCGGTCACGCCAGGCCCATATTTCTTGGTGGCACGGGCAGGTGCCGCGGCAAGGGCAAGCGCGCCCGGTGCGGCGGCGAGGATTCTGCGGCGTGTCAGTGGTGTCATGGGGAGGCTCCCTGTTTTGTGCCTTACGTCTGTTATCCAGATCAACGGCTTATCGCGCCTGACCAAGCAGGGCGACGCGCAGCATGATCGCGCAACGCACAATTTCCAAGCGCAAACGGAAGCAAAACAGTCGCCGCATGAAACTTCCTACAAAGTGACTCGTTGTATCCCTACAGTCTTATGCGCTAAAACCTTTCGAACCTGATCCGTATTCTCCCCTACAAATCGAGCCTTCCTTGACGCGATGGTGCCAGGCGGCCCACGTGCAAGCGATATCAAGTTCTGCTTTCGTTTTCAGTGAAATGTCGGACTCTCCCGGAGCATCGGAACGATTTCAGGTAAAGACCGAGCTCCGGGAGTGGACGGGGCAATGCACCGGACGAGCAGCGGCCGTAGACGATCGTCCAGTTGGGACTGATTGTCCCGAACGGTCGCGCTTCGCTAGTGTCTGATACTCGAAAGCAGCTGGATTCTGCCAGTTTTTGACGGATTATATTTGTGACTGACTGCGCTGAAGTCGCGACCCAGCTTTACCCGCTGCACTCAACCCGAGCCGCTGTGATGGCAACGTTGCAGTCACGCGGACTTGACGAGCGATCATCATCCGGAGGCCGACGACGAGACCTGGCTCTCGCCTACCAGCGGGCGACGGCCATTCGCAAGCTCGTGCTGAACGACGACGCCCGGCCTCGAGCTGTCGCAAACGTAAGGGCGGCATACGTCCGGATTCTCGGTTCACTCGACTGGCCAAGACGATTCCTGCTG
>JASHVB010000668.1 GCA_030039695.1 Acetobacteraceae bacterium | reverse complement strand
GCGAGCGCTCGTTCCCCGCGCAGTGCTACCAGCACGGTGAAATGCTCACGTTCGAGAGCTTCGGTGAGGAACCCCAGCGTGCCAGGACTGTCGTCGACGATTAGCACGGTGGTGGCGCCCGGCCCTTTCGCTGCAGCGACGTCAGCCCCCGCAGCGGCCACGTCAGGCGGCCTCGCGGGCGGTGGCGATCATGCCGGCGAGTTCGTCCAGCTGGAATGCTTCGCTAGCCGCCCGCATCCGCGCGATGAAGTGGGATGCCGAAGGATGCGCCGCGTCGAGTTCTTCGAGGCGCACGCGCAGCGCGCTGAGATGGCCAATGTCGATCAGATGGGCGAGCTGGTCCAGGTGCGGCACCAGTGGTGGAGGGACCACGTCATGCGACCCCCAGGAGCCATGCTGGGGTTCTTGGGTCCATTCCAGGCCGAGCCGATTGCCGAGCGTTTCCAACAAAGCATCGAGATCGAGCGGCTTGGGGAGAAATGCGTCGTGGAGCCGGCGCTCGCCGAGGCGGCCAGCCGGATCGTCGGGATGCGCCGACACGACGATAATCACCGCATCCTCGTGCACCCCATCACGCAACTGGCGTGCGAGCTGCCAGCCATCCATGCCGGGCATCGACAGGTCCAGAATGAAGGCGTCGGGGTGGCATTCGGCGGCGAGGCGTAGGCAACTCGGCGCGTCGGGCACGGTAAGCAATTCGATGCCTAGTGGAGAAAGGGTCTCGTCCAGCAAGGCGCGATGCGTTGCGTCGTCGTCGGCCGCAATGACCATGCGACGCCGGCCGGTATATCCGGTGATGCGACGCCGTGCCGGTTGGGCGGCGGCCGGCCGGGCCACTTCAGCCAGCAACAACCGCACGCGAAAGCAGCTCCCTTGGTCTGGCCGGCTGCGCACCAGGATTTCGCCGCCCAGGATTTCCGTAAGCAATTTGGTAATCGTCAGGCCCAGTCCGACACCGAGTACCGCCGGCCCACCGCGATGTTCCACGCGTTGGAACGGTTCAAAGATGCGATTGAGGTCGTCGGCGTTGATACCAATGCCCGTGTCCTCGATTTCGAATTCCGTCACCGCACCGCGCCGTCCGACACGGAACGTTACGCCACCCCGGCGTGTGAATTTCACCGCATTCGACAGCAAGTTGATCAGGATCTGCCGCAGGCGTGTTTCGTCGGTGTAGACGCAGGCAGGGACATGCTCCGCGCGTTCGAAGCTGAACGTGATGCCCTTCTTCATTGCCTGCAGGCGGAACATGTCGACCAGTTGCTCGAGGCAGTCTCCCAGCCGCACTTCGCGCCGGTCGATCTCAATGCGGCCGGCCTCGATCTTGGAAATATCCAGCAAGCCTTCGATCAATCCCGCCAGATGTTCGCCGCTGCGGCGAATCGTGCGGATCGCCTCGCGTCGATGCGCGGGGATGGCCTGGTCCAGGTCGAGAATCTGGGCATAGCCGAGTACCGCGTTCAGCGGCGTGCGCAGCTCGTGGCTGATGCCGACGACGAAGCGGCTTTTCGCCAGGTTGGCGGCCTCGGCGGCGTCCTTGGCCTTTTGCAGCTTGGCGTCGGTGCGCTGGTGGGCGGCGATTTCCGCCAGCAGCAGCGATGTCTGGCGCCGCGACTCACCTTCGGCGACCGCGCGCGTTTCTTGCGCCAGTACCAGGAGCCAGGCAGCAACGCCGGCAATGATCATCAGTACGAAGAACGCACGCCACATGGCATTGGCGAGCAAGGCCTCGCCCGCGGGGTTGCCGGTCGCGGCTTGCAGGTAGATCCCCAGCAGAATCAGCCCGATGACGCCGGTGGCGCAGGTGAAGATGCCGAGGAACCGCAGCAGTGGGCCATCGACGTAGCGACGCAGCGGCTGCGGCACCAATGCGCCGAGCGCCGCTCGCACCTGCGACGAGGTGCGTCCATGCGGCTTGCATGCATCGTGGCAGCGGGCATCGAGCGAGCAACACAAGGAACAGATAACGCCACCGTACGCTGGGCAAAAAGCGGTGTCGTGAGGTTCGAACACGTTGCCGCAAACCACACATTCGCGGTCACGGCTCGCCGTTTCCCAGTTGCGCCGCGGCCGGCGCGCCAAGTAGAATCGACCGTTGGTGGCCCAGGCGATGGCCGGCGCTGTGGCGAAGGCCAGGAGCAGTGCGAGGAATGGCGCACCCGCGCGCGCCAGGAGGCCAAAACAGCCGAGATGCGCGCCGAGGCCGAACAGCACGGCAAGCGCCATCGCGCCGACGCCGACAGGATTCAGGTCATAGAGGTGGGCCCGCTTGAACGCGAAGCCGCGGGGTGCAAAGCCGAGCGGCTTGACCAGCACCAGGTCTGAGACCAAGGCGCCGACCCAGGCGCTGGCCAGCACGGAATAGAGCGCGAGGATACCTTCGATCGCCGAGAACAGCCCGATTTCCATGAGCAAGACGGCGATGGCGACGTTGAATACCACCCACACAACGCGACCTGGATGGCTGCGCGTCAGACGCGCGAAGAAATTCGACCAGGCGATGGAGCCGGCATAGGCATTGGTGACGTTGATCTTGAGCTGCGCGACGACGACGAAGGCCCCGGTGGCGACGATCGCGGCCCAGGCGGGCAGGACGGTGGCGAAGGCAACTCGGTACATCACCGCGGGATGGATTGCGCGTTCCGCCGGCACACCGGCGCGCAGTGCGAGCCAGGCCAGAAAGGAGCCGGCGAAGAGTTTGATGATTCCGGGACCGATCCAGCCGGGGCCGGCCCCAATCACCGCTAGCAGCCACCGCCAACGCTGGCCCGGTTTTGGTTCCGGCATGAAGCGCAGGAAATCCACTTGCTCGCCAACCTGCGCGATCAGCGACACGATCACGGACCCCGCGGCGCCGAACGGCAGCAGCGCGAAACCGGCGGCCTTGGCACCGGGGAGTGTCGTCCAGCCGGCAAGGTCGATATTGCCGTGCGTGGCCAGTGCAAGGAACGGCAGCACGTTCAGCGCGATCCATACCGGTTGCGTCCAGCGTTGGAACCGCCCGATCACGGTGATGCCATGGGTGACGATCGGGATCACCACGGCCGCAGACAGCACATAGCCGAGCCACAGCGGCACTCCGAGGCAGATCTGCAGTGCCATCGCCAGGATGGAGGCTTCGATGGCGAAGAAGATAAAAGTGAACGTCGCATAGACCAGCGACGTGATGGTGGAACCG
>JASHVB010000667.1 GCA_030039695.1 Acetobacteraceae bacterium | reverse complement strand
ATTGCCTCAGCTCCCCGATCGCCCCGCGCGTCGTCGCCGCATACGGCAGCGGACTGACCGAACATGGGGCTCAGACGCGGCTGACAGAACGCTGGGTAGTGTCTCAGTTTGAATATCGACTCGCCACGCCACGTCAGATGTTGGAAAGGTCCGGTTCCAGGCAAGCGCATGCGATCCCCTTGCGTTTCGATGCCGTCCAATGTAGTTTTAGGCCTGTCGCGAAAAACGACCGCCTGATCCTTAGCCGAAAAGTTCCGCAGGCTGTCGAGCACAAGCCAACCGTACACTTCGTGTGGTTCGGCCAGCGTCTCCTAAGCAACGACCCGACGATCCGTTGGGTCCATCTCAGCCGCCCGGCCGCCTTATGCGCCGCGCGTCTGTGACAACAGGGGCGCAACAATGCGAAATCCGATTACGATTATTGGAGCGGGTCTGGGCGGCCTGACGCTCGCCCGCGTCCTGCATCTGCACGGTGTCCCAGCCACGGTCTACGAGTCCGAAACCTCCGCGGACGCGAGAGGACAGGGCGGCCTGCTCGACATCCACGACCACAATGGACAGGTCGCCCTCAAGGCCGCCGGTCTCTTCGACTCGTTCTTGCGCCTTGTCCGACCCAGCGAAGATGCGAAGCGCGTCGTCAACAGACAGGGTGTCGTTCTGTTCGACCATCCCGGCAGCCACAACACCGAACGCCCTGAAGTCGACCGCGGCGATTTGCGAAGAATGCTTATCAATTCGATCCCGAAAGAGACGATCGCGTGGGGCCACAAGGTGACATCGGTAACGGTGATCGGCGACGGACGGCACACGGTCGCCTTCGACAATGACACGACGATCACGACCGACCTGCTCGTGGGCGCCGACGGGGCTTGGTCGAAGGTACGGCCGCTGCTTTCAGGTGCGAAGCCTGCCTACTCCGGCACGTCCTTCATCGAAACCTTCCTTTTCGATGGTGCCGTGCGCCACAGGGCCAGCGCTGAAGCGATCGGAACCGGCACGTTGATGGCCGTTGCGCCGGGCCAGGGGATCCTGGCCCATCGCTATGCGGACGGAACACTTCACACCTACGTAGCCCTGAATAAGCCAGAGGACTGGTTTGACTTCAGCGATGTGGGAGCCAGCCTGTCTCGTATCGCCAATCAGTTCGAAGGATGGGCCCCACAGCTGACTGCCCTGATTTCAGATGGCGAAACCGATCCGGTGCTTCGACCGATCTACGTTCTTCCCGTGGGGCATCGGTGGGATCGAACCCCTGGTGCGACACTCCTCGGCGATGCCGCCCATCTTATGTCACCTTTCTCGGGCGAGGGCGCGAACCTCGCCATGTACGACGGTGCAGAGCTTGCTCGTGCCCTCATCGCCACGCCCGATGACGTCGAAGCCGCGCTCGCCGCATACGAACGCGAACTTTTTCCCCGCAGCGCCCAAATCGCTGACGAGGCGGCCCAGAATCTAGAGAAGTTCTTCGATGACACCGCGCCAAATGGCATCGTCGAGCTGCTCAGTAAACGTCTCGCAAAACCATAGAGACCGGCCCCTTGCGGCTCTGAGCCGAAATTCAAACTGAGACACTACCGAACGCTGTCAGTAGCGTCTTGGTAATCACCTGCATCTTGGCTGACAGTTATGGCTATCTGACGGCTGCCGTGTCCGGCTTTGCCGCGGTGTTGATCTGGGCAAGCTGGGGTGTGTTCGCGCGCCCAGCTGTTACGACAGATCTGAACGCACGGGGTATTGCGGTCCTGCGCTTCGGCGTGGCCGGGCTCAATTTTACTAGTGCCGATCGTCATAGGGCGAGGTCTCGCGCTTGATCGCTTGGGGTGGCTTGGGTTGGCCGCGATCATCGCCGGAAGTGGTGCGCTCTATGCACTGCTGGCCGCGAGCGGGCTGCAGTTTGCACCCGCCTACGACCAAGGCGCGCTCAATCCGGGCTGCATGCCGTTGTTCGTCGCCCTCATCGCCACGATCGTTCTCAAGGAGCGGCTTTCGAGCCGGCGAAAGGCGGGACTTTCGCTGATCTCGGCTGGTATAGTCACCATTGTTGCCTGGCACGGGTGGGGTGGCGCGTGGAGTATGTCTCGAACTATCGGAAATCTGCTTTTCCTCTCGGCGTCACTGTTGACTGCCTGCTTCACGGTTACGATGCGGCAAGTGAAGCCTGAACCGCTCCATGCGACAGCCCTTCTCGCGACCGGCTCACTGGTGATTTACCTGCCCATCTATCTGGCAAGCGGAGGCCCCTTGCCACACCGAAGGGTGCTGGCGTGCTGACAACTTCATCACTTGCTTCGCGTTACCCCTTGGGGCTCTCGGCGCCTTGGCCTGATTCATGAACGATGACGTCTCTCCTGCACTACGGTCTGAGACCAGATCCCGCTCCCTCGGCTGCTGACCTCACGTTCTGACCGCCCAACGCATAGCGTGCAGTTTTGAACAGGTTGTGTGGCGACCCCCGCGTGCGAAATACCAGAGCGCCTGGCCGTAACGAGCGATCAGCCTCTGGGCCGCCGTGGCTCATCCGATTAACCTTTTATCGGCGACCACTGCCAAATGCGCCGGGCACGGTTACTGATGCAAGCCGTTCTGACCAAGCGGAATATGGATGAGTATTCCTGGAACTTTCGGCGCTGGACGTTTGCTCGGTATATTGAAATAGTAAGGATCGTCGCCACGACTCGGCACGTACGACGCCCCCGCCTGCGAATCCAGCCCAACGGAGCCGAACGACAGCTTCGCGGCTGAGGCACCATTACCGGTGAGCGGGCCTAGCGGCACGTCGAGCCTTTGCTGGTCCGTACTCAGGTCAAGCGTTTGCTGTTCTGCGCTCGGTTGGACCGCTCCGATCGTTAACGCAAGCGTGAGAACCATCCCATTCGTGCGCCCCCTCATTCAGCACCTCCCGTGCTGACGACCGCGGGCCGATAGCCTGCGCCGTCAGCTCACTGGATGCAAGACGCTCGTTTAGCGCGCCGCTCCCGGCGCGCGCCGCGCCGCCCGGTGAGCGGCTTCACACGCCGGCGTTTGTTTGTTCGAAACGAGGTGATGCGCTCTAGGGGTCATGTATCATTGCATTTCGCCGCGCGCGGCGCCGGGCTACATGGCAAGCACAGGACAAGGGTGCGGTTCACTCAGAGGGCGAAGGGATGTCCGCACAGCGAACCCCCTTTTCTGTGGCCAACTTGGTATTTCTGGATTACGCGGCACGGAAGGTCTCATATCGCCTCTGATCGCCGGATTTACCCGACAATACAGTCATCCGGACGAAGAGCCGTGCGCGCTGTGCGTTCCCGGCCGAGGGTCATCGACGCCTTCATCCGCGAGCGAGTATATCGCCCACTCCATCCTGAGTGAGACCCATGAATTCGCCACTCGAGCGTGACACGGCTGGCGAAGCCCCAGTGACCGAGCCAGCGCGCCACAATGCGCCGGCTGCCGCGTCAGAATTACCGGATGCGCCGCGGCTCCATCGGATCGTCGTGGTCGGCGGCGGTGCCGCCGGGCTGGAATTGGCCACACGTCTCGGCGATCACCTCGGCCGGCGAGGTCGGGCCGAGGTCACGCTCGTCGACTGTGCCCGCGCGCATGTCTGGAAGCCCCTGTTGCATGAAGTGGCGGCGGGCAGCCTCGACCCTGGCGACGATGAGCTGAGCTATCTCGCCCAGGCGCATTGGCATGGGTTCCGCTATCGATACGGCGAGATGATCGGCCTCGATCGTGCGAGCAAGCAGATACATCTCGCCGCCACCTTCGACGATGAGGGGCGAGAGGTCACGCCGCCCGGTGCCATTGGCTATGACACAATGGTCATCGCGATCGGCAGCGTCACCAACGACTTCGGCACGCCCGGCGTCGCGGAACACGCCGTGCCGCTGGAAACGCCAGCGCAGGCGGCACGCTTCAATCGGCGGCTGGTCAATGCGTGCCTGCGCGCGCAGACGCAGCTTGGCCCAATCGAATCCGGCCAGCTTCACGTCGCGATCGTCGGCGCGGGTGCAACCGGCAGCGAACTCGCCGCGGAGTTGGATCGTACTGTGCGTGAGGTGGTCACCTACGGGCTCGATCGGATTGACCCTGATCGCGACATTCGCATTGTGCTGATCGAGGCGGCGCCTCGCATCCTGTCAGGGCTGCCTGAGCGCAGCGCGAACGCAGCGCACCGCCTGCTTGTCGAACGTGGTATTGAGGTTCGCACCGGCGCCAGAGTCGTCGAGGTGACGGCGGACGGGCTACGCCTGGCTGACGGCAGTTTCGTGGACTCGGAGCTGGTGGTATGGGCGGCCGGGATCAAGGGCCCGGCGGTGCTGCGAAATCTTGACGGGCTGGAGATCAATCGCGCCAGCCAACTCGTCGTCGAGCCGACCCTGCAGACGACACGCGATCCGGACATCTTCGCGATTGGCGACTGCGCCGCCTGTCCGCGTCCGGGCATGTCCACGCCGGTACCGCCACGGGCGCAGGCCGCGCACCAACAGGCGTCACATATGCTACGCCAGATGGAACGCCGGCTGCGCGGGGCGCCGCTGGTTCCCTACACGTACCGGGACTTCGGCTCATTGGTGTCGCTTGGGCGCTGGAGCACCGTCGGGCACCTGATGGGCTTTCTGTCCGGGCGTGGCGTGTTCATCGAAGGCTATTTCGCCGGCCTGATGTACCGTTCCCTGCGTTTGATGCATGAGCGCGCATTGCACGGAGCACCTCGCGCGCTGTTAGGCGCCATGGCTCGTGCAGTGTCTCGCAGATACGGGCCGCCGGTGAAGCTGCACTGATTGTTCCCAAAAGCTCGCCGCGCATCCGCTGGATCGGCGCTGCGCTGAAATGTGCCATTGTCCTGTTACCGAAAAATTAGAGAATAGCGCCGGTTCGTACATTGGTTGCGGGTTAAGGTGAGACAATTTCGCGCGACGTAATTCTCGACGACAACCACCTGGGCGCTAAACCAGTAAGTCAACCGGATGCACAAGCCATCCTCGTGGCTGTCCGAGACGTCAGATGGTGTCCGACGTGATCATGGAGTTAGTGATCCACATCGGCGCCCAGCCCTGCGCCACTCGCGACGATGCGCGCGAACGCGCCGCCCATCATCACCCGGCGGGAATGGTTAGAACGCGCCCTTGCCCTGTCGGCGTGTCTTGCACCAGGGCGAGTGGAAGGCCCAGCACTGAGTCAGCAACCTTGGAGTTGCCGCCACCGTAGACTTATCTTCCCCCTGCGACCCGACGAAGTCCCATCATCAAAGTGCACCGGAGCAAGGCAGCGCGGCTGAGCGCCGCCACGGCCGCCCGATCACTATATCCTGAGGGGAAGCCAGTCGTTGACGCGAAACTCCGGATCGGTGCGGGAAACGTGACTACTGACATGACGCATTTTCCTGTCAATCGGACTCGCGGGAAATGGCTACGCAAGTCCGCCCTTCCGAGCCCTCGTCGTTGCAAGCATACCCGACCAGCGGCACGACCCTGCGACCCCTGTTGATAACCTCCGGGGTCCACTTGGCTTCCTCGCCCAGCTATAAATCCGGGCACCGAGCCACAGGGAGACCACCACCATGCTCACCAGGCGCTGGGACAAGTCGAAGTTGCCGTCCCGTCACGTGACGGAAGGACCCGAACGCGCGCCGCATCGCAGCTACTACTACGCGATGGGCGTCACCGAGGACGAGATTGCCCAGCCCTTCGTCGGCGTCGCCACCTGCTGGAACGAAGCCGCGCCCTGCAACATTGCGCTCAACCGCCAAGCGCAGTCGGTGAAGAAAGGCGTGTCCGAAGCCGGCGGCACGCCGCGCGAGTTTACCACCATCACCGTGACCGACGGCATCGCCATGGGCCACCAGGGCATGAAGTCGTCGCTGGTCTCGCGTGACCTGATTGCCGACAGCGTGGAGCTGACGGTGCGCGGCCATTGCTACGATGCGCTGGTGGGCCTCGCCGGTTGCGACAAGTCGCTGCCCGGCATGATGATGGCGATGCTACGGCTGAACATCCCCAGCGTGTTCATGTATGGCGGCTCGATCCTGCCCGGCCGCTTCAAGGGCCGCGATGTCACCGTGCTGGACGTGTTCGAAGCCGTCGGCCAGCACGCTGCCGGCAATATGAGCGCAGACGATCTGCATGAACTGGAATGCGTTGCCTGTCCCTCGGCTGGCGCCTGTGGTGGTCAGTTCACTGCCAACACCATGGCGACGATCAGCGAGGCGATCGGCCTTGCACTTCCCGGCAGCGCCGGTTCGCCCGCACCGTACGAGGACCGCGACCGTTTTGCCGTCGAGTCCGGTCGCGCGGTCATGGCGTTGGTGGAATCCGGCCTGCGCCCGCGCGACATCGTCACCCGCAAGGCGCTGGAAAACGCAGCGATGGTCGCCGGCGCCACCGGCGGTTCCACCAATGCCGGGCTGCATCTCCCGGCGATCGCCCACGAGGCCGGCATTCGCTTCACCATGGACGACGTGGTGGAGATCATGCGCCGCACGCCATACATCGCCGATCTGAAGCCCGCCGGCAAATACGTTGCATTCGACGTGTTTAAGATCG
>JASHVB010000666.1 GCA_030039695.1 Acetobacteraceae bacterium | reverse complement strand
CTAGCCATGCCAGCGAGACACCCGGACCCACCCCTCAGGGGGGCGAGATCATCTCGGAAGCGGGGGCGACATCATCTCGGAACGGGGGGCGACATGATCTTGGAATGCGGGGACGAGATCATCTCGGAATCGGGGGCGAGATCGCTCGGAATCCACATGCTAATGATCCGCCACCCGGCAATATGGTCATGTGGCGCGGACTGTCGCGCTTGACAGACATCGCTCTGGGGGCCGCCGTGGCCGCATGAAAATGTGGGTAATCGAAAGCCGCTCACGGCCGCCTTCCGGCGATGGCGGGCATGATGGATGCTCTTGACCGTAGAGGGTGACCCGAAATGCAACCGCAACGACGGAAAAGCGGCCTCGGAGGACGGTCTGCCCCATCGGCCCTCACCAGACGCGCGGGCGCCAGAAGACCAGACTTTTCGGGCCAGTCGCCTCCTTCCCCCACCCCGATTCGAGTCGGACTCTAACTTGGTGGATGACCGCTTCTGGGATCAAACGTGCGAACGCCGGGTGGTTGACTTGGGCGCACCCCGTCGTCGCCCGGGTCGCCGACCGACCGCTCTCGGGATTACCCGGCCGATGGTCTGACGACCGACTTGGGTCGCCCCGGTCATTGGACAGGCCCGCACGCAGCCTTTGACATGACGTGACCCGCTGTCTCGCAACATCTTGGCGTGCCACTTGCGAGCGATCTCGTCTCGGTCCCTGGGCAGGGCCCGCGGCGGCGCTATCGCACCAGCCGCCAGGCATTGGCACAACTGCGGGCGGAGCTCGCGGCGATGTGGGACGACGCGCTCACTCGGGTCAGGCACGCGGGCAAGGCGTCGCACCGTAAAGGCAGGCAGCGTTGAGCGATGATAGCGGCGAGAGCCACCGGGAAATTTTCATCGCAGCACCGTGCGAGGTCGTGTTCGACATCTTTGCCAATCCCTCGCTGATGGTCGCCGGGATCGGGATTTTGCATAACCTCGATCCCCGACCGGGCGGGATTTTCGGCATCTAAGTCGGCCGCGGCAACATCGCTCACGGCCGCTATGTCAAAGTAAATCCACCTCGTTGCGTCGCCTTCACATGGGGGTGGGAAACCCGTGATCCAGTTGTGCGGTGTCGCGGGAACTACCGCCGGAAAGCTCTCCCGTCGAGATCGAGCTGGAGTCGGCGGAAGGCAGAACGGTGGTTCGTCTGCCTCGCAGCAGCCGGCCAAGCACTTTCTCGAAGCTTCATGGCAAACGCCGGATGCACTATCTTAGCCGGTTCGATGACGCAGCGCGCGACGTAGCTGGTGGGCAAGTTTCAGTGTCGTGACTCCACAAAGGGAGGCGAAAATGGAAACCCGAACGCTTGAACAGACAGTGACGTTCAAGGCAACGCCTATTGAAGTCTATGAGATGCTCATGGACTCCAAGAAGCATGAGTCCCTCTCCGGCGAGAAGGCGGAGATCAGCAAACGCATCGGTGGTAGGTTCACCGCCTGGGGATCGCACATCTCAGGCTTCAATCTCGCGCTCAATCCGGGCAGCAAGATCGTGCAGGCGTGGCGCGCGACCGGATGGTGGCCGGATCACTACTCGATTGCAATTTTCGATATCGAGCCGGTGGAGGGTGGCACCAAGCTCAGTTTCACCCAGATCGGTATCCCGCCGGAGCGTTACAGCGGTCACTACCGCGGCTGGATCGAGAGCTATTGGACGCCGATGCAAGAGGTATTCGAGCGCGGAGCGATCAGCGACAAGACGCGTGCAAGAGTGAAGACGGACAAGGAAGAGCGGATCGCTCACGGAAAATTCGAGCGAGAGATTTCGGACGAGGCCTAAGTGCCGGGGCCAGCGAAAACCTCAGCCACTGCAGGTCGGCAGTTGGTCTGGTGACCTGCTCGCCGGCCTCCTGGACGCGATGGGAATCACCGTAGCGGCGCTTTGGCACTATCGCTACGACGCGGTTTAACTGGCGGCATCCGAGCGAGACAGCGTGCTGCCGGGGTCCCTGCAACGGAGGAGATAATGGCAGTCGTCAACCTTGAAACAAAACTGAAGATGTTCTCGGATTACTGGTCGCCAAAGATTGTTGCCTCCTTTAACAAAAACGACGTCATGCTCGTCAAGGTCAAAGGAGAGTTTATATGGCATTCTCACCCGGATACCGATGATTTTTTCCTGGTACTCGAAGGAAATCTGACAATTCAGCTCAGGGACGGCGATGTCCATCTTGGTCCAGGTGATCTTTATGTCGTGCCGAAGGGAGTCGAACACTGTCCTGTGGCTGTCGAAGAAGTTCACCTCTTACTCATCGAACCAGCCGGTACGCCGAATACCGGCGATGTGGCGACTGGGGCTAAAAAGGACGCTATCTGACCTGGGCGCGGACCCATCGCCTCCCTATGGTGAGGGCTGCGCAGTGTTGCGCGAAGCTGCAAACCAAGCCTGAGCCGGTTTTATCAGGGATCGCTTGCCCGTCTCTGCGACCACGAGCGCGTTCGCCACGCCGGCGTGCGCGATCGACACGCCCGCCGCGCGCATCGCCGGGCGATCGTGCGTCGCGCGAGACCCTTCGCCCGCGTCGCCCGCATGCGCTCGAGCGCGGCGTGTCGCGCAGGCACCGGCACCAGCTCGCCCCAATCGCCGACGCAACAGCCTATGGCACCGCACCGCCCGGGTAGCGCCCGCGCTTGCGCTGATGCCTTTCAGCGTTGAGGCTGGTTACGGCCGGATCTTTATGCCTAACCAATTCAGAGGTTAGCAGCTCGTAATGACGGAGTGCAATTGAACTACGCCGGGTTAACAAACAGAGCGATGGCGTGCCGGCACTATTGCCTTTGGGTGAGCAGCGGCAGTTGGCGTGGCAATCTCTGGACGTCTGCGATGGGCCGCGATCCGCGAGGCCGTTCTGTGTGGAAAACCGACTATCCGGCTCCCGGTGGCTTGCATGGAAACCGGAGGTCCCAGATCACGCTCCGGTTGATCCATGTCGTCGATTGCCGAGGACTTGGCCGGCGTGCAAATCTTGTGCTGCGCAAACGCCAGGTGAGGAGAACAGCATGGCTCGCATCGAAGGCGGCTGTCTGTGTGGTCGGGTTCGTTACAGCGCGGACGCGGAACCGGCCTTCGTCGGTGTGTGTCACTGCGTTGACTGCCAGCGATTCAGTGGCTCCGCCTTCTCAACCGTGATTGGACTACCCGGAACGGCGCTGAAGCTGACCGGCGTGGTGAAGACCTTCACCAAGACCGGCGATAGCGGCAAGGCCATCCATCGGCGCTTTTGTGCCGAGTGCGGCTCCGGAATCGTGGAGGCAGCTGAAGCGCTGCCAGACGTGGTGATGGTCAGCGCTGGCACGCTCGATGATCGGAGTTGGGTGAAGCCGGCGTCGCAGATCTATTGCGATAGTGCCCAGCCGTGGGTGCAGCTCGGTGGGGACATGAAGCTCTTCGCCAAGATGCCGAACTAGGCCGCATGGGGACCCGATCGCGGTCGCCAAGGTCGACTTGCCAGTATTCGACGGCCCCATGATGGAGATGGCGGCCCAAGATCATCGAGGGTCATAATGCGCTCGCCACGTCCGTAGACCCAATCGCGGCAATGCTGTTGGAATGACCTGGATGGGTCGATTCCAGTGCTAGCAGCCGCGGCGACCTCACTGCCGCCACGGCTTCACTTGCGCCGGTCCGCTTTCGGGCCAACAGATCGCTGATTCGGACGTTGGCGTATGGCGCGACATGGCCGAGAGCACCTTATCCGTGATTTCGTTCGACTTGTTGATCACAGCTGTCGCAGGGGCGCTCGCGGCCTACGATCCGCGGGCGACGCTCAAAGCGGCCGCGCCGCGCGGGGCAAGTCGTCCGGCCTCCAGATCACTCCCGCCAAAAAGGCTTCCTGCGCTCGCGCTCAACATCCGCCCGCGTCAGGCCAATGTCCAGCAACACGTGGTCATCCAATCTGGCCAACCCGTGACGAGCCGCGGTGCGCTCCTGCCAGATCGACACGACACTCAGAACACGACGCACTTCCGTGAATAGCGCTATAATGATGCTCTTTGACCGAATCGCCTCGACTGCCTGAGTTGCGCGCGGTGAGCTCAGCCGGGCATTATTCCCCGCATCTAGGCTTCCGGGTAACATTTCAAACTCCTCTATGAATCGTCGGCCGTTCCTTGCTGGCATACACCACCACAAAGTCTGACTTCGCGCTGGCGCATTCCGCGAGTCGCAAAGGGTTGTAATTGCTGTACCGGGCGGCTCCCCATCGACTTCGTCCACCTTGGTTCATGTAGAATGCTTTCATTCAGTTATACCCATCGCTAATCACTTGGGGTCCAAGGTGGCCGCCAACTTTCCGCGCATTTGGTCTGGAACAATGTCGTTCGCTTCTGCGAACCATCGGCTCGCTGACGGCCTCGATATGGCTGCCGACCTGTTACCGGAAGATGTCTGGGGCCGTGACGTGAGCTACTACCGTAACTAAATACTTCGGGGCGAGCACCGATGAGCACTGCCCGTGTCCGCGAAGCGTCGATCCCGACGCTAGCTGCCGCGGTCACCTTGCTGCCGCTGTGGCTGGATGGCATTGAACGACGAGCGTACGCCACGTGCCAATGCCGGTCACTGGGTTGGTCTTGCCCGCTTCTCGCAACCAGACGTTCGCTTGTAAGTGGCTGACGACGACCTCCATGCAAATGCACCCACACCTCGTTCAATATAGGGCAGCAGGAAAATGGGGCTTGTAGGGGGGCCTCGGGCCCGGTTGAACGCCAGCCTGGCGACGATTACAACCGTAGCCATCAAAAGCTGCTCCGAAGCCGGCGCGTAACAGCGATCCCTCCAACTTGCCTCCCGCGCGAGGCGCCTCTGACTTTGATGCGGTGACCGCAACGGCTCTGTCTTCAACTAAGAGAGTGAGAAGATCGTATTGGAATCCTTCCGCAACCGGCTGGGGCATGACGTGACGAGCTTCCTAAAGGCAGCGGGCTTTGCTGCGATCTTCGCCGCTGGCTTGGCAAGCGCCACCGCCCAGCTCAACGCCGCTGATCCCAATAGCACAGTGCGCGAGGGGCAGGGCGTGACAACCCATTTGAGCGCCAATGCTTCGGCGATCACCTACTGGGTGAACGAAGCTGATGGTTGGCACGTGGTTACCACGGTCGACATATTGATCGGGCAGACGGGTGATAGCGGCAACCACGCCATAGTTCGGTTCTCGTCAGTCTTGCTGCCTGGACAATCGCAGACGATCTCGGTTCCCGTACCCGTTGGTGAACGACAGCAGGCTCTACGCATTCGTCGCCTCGGCGACCGACTCGAGATTGAGCAGGTTCCGAGGTCTGTGTGACAGCGTCGTGGGCCCGTGACTCTCACCTGCCGAGCCTCGCGACTGCGCTGTTATTCAGTCCAACCGGCAGCTTTTCTCAAGATGGTGCTGACTGATCCCCTGCGAGACATCCAGATTCACGCTGGACCACTCGTAACTGGATGTTCCCCTTGCGGCCAGGATGGGTCAATCGAATGGCCGCTCGCGAGTGTCCGCTTTGGGTCGAGGCTGTGTGAAAATGCCGGACCCAAACAGCAACGAACAACTTTGTTGCTGGCGAGCTCGCCTGAAATCGTCAGCTTCCGCAGTAACTTTGATGCGATAGCGCGTTTTGCGTGACACCTGACACGATCTGCGTTTTCCCATAGCCTTGGGCACAACCGTTCATGAGACAGGGACGTGTGAGAGGGTACGATGGCGCCAAGTGCACCGCTTGGGGGATGAGATCCGGTCGTTGGTCGATATGCCGGTCGGCGGCGCAGGTCGGGGAAGGGACATCGCCACCATGCCCGGGCCAGCGATTGCAATTGATTTGCAACACTCACCACTTTGCGCGGTCGGTCCGGGTCTTGGGAGCTGAGCTGCCGTTAGCGGCAGCGGGCGGAAGCCGGCGGCTCGCGCCGGTCGAGCCCTGCACCGCGTTCGGCCAGTTCGATCAGGCGATCGCCGGCCGCGCGAAGGTCAGTGGAATATTGCAGATGCCGATCGTGGCGTCCTGGAATATTGCGAAGAGCTGATGGCCATCTATGCCAGCCGCGCGCGCACAATCGCCGACATCCGCTCGGCCGTTAGCACCAGAATGAAGGTCACGATCAAGAACAGCGACACGAGCTGGTACTGAAACAGGCTCATCGCCGACAACAGTTCGAAGCCGATACCGCCAGCACCGACAAAGCCAAGAACCAGCGAGGAGCGGATGTTCTCGTCGAAACGGTAAAGCGTAATTCCTGCCAGCGACGGAAGGATCGAGGGAACGATGCCGTGGCTGAAAACCTGCATCCGACGCGCCCCTGTCAGCGCCAGTGCATCGATCGGCGCCATATCCATATGTTCGATCGTTTCGGCAAACAGGCGGCCGAGCATCCCGACCGAGTGCACCGAAATCGCGAGCGCACCGGGAAACGGGCCAAGCCCTACCGCGGTGACAAAGAGGAGCGCCCAGACCAGGTCAGGCACCGAGCGCGCGAAGCCGATCGCGCCGCGCGCGGCGTAGTAGAGGCCGCGCGAAGGCGTCACGTTTTCGGCTGCGAGAATCGCCAGCGGCATCGCGATGATCACGCCGCCCAGCGTGCCGAAGATCGCGATGTCGATCGTCTCCAGCGTCGGCCACCATATCAGGTTGATGCTGGAGAAATCAGGCGGCATGGCGCGGCGGATGATATCCGCCATGCCGTAGACGCCGGTGACGAGGTCCTGCGGTCGCGCTTGCACGACGATCGCCGATTGCACGACGACCAGCACCAGCAGGATCGCCACCACCACCCGCAAGGCGAGCGCCACCGCTCCGGACCACCCGCGGTCTTCCAAGTGCGGTGCGGCGGTACGCGCGCTCACGCGGCCTCGTTCAGATATAGCTGACGCACGGCATCGCGCGGGAGATCGTGCGTCGGCCGGTCGAACGCCATGCGCCCGTCGCGAATGCCCACCACGCGATCGGCATATTCATACGCCAGATCGACCTGATGCAGCACGCACAGGACGGCAAGATTCTCGTGCTTCGACAGATGCCGCAGCAATCGCATGATGCCGTGCGCGGCTCCCGGATCGAGGCTCGCCACCGGCTCGTCGGCGAGCAGCACTTTCGGACGTTGCGCGAGCGCGCGGGCGATGGCAACCCGCTGCGCCTGTCCGCCCGAGAGGGTGCCGGCGCGCTGCGCGGCCAGATCGGCGAGCCCAACCTGATCGAGATAGCGATAGGCGGCGCGGCATTCCGTCTTCGGCAATCCGCCGAGTGCGGTCCACAGACCCCCGTGTCGGCCGAGCGCGCCGCTTGCGACATTGGCCAGCACGCTGCGCCGCCGCACCAGGGCTGCGTGCTGCCAGATCATCGCCAGCGGCAGCCGTGCCTGGCGCAACCGCTCACCCGACAGCGGGACGAGGTTGACGCCGTTGAACCACGCCTCGCCGGCGGTCGGCGTGACCATGCGGGTGATGCAGCGCAGCAGCGTAGTCTTGCCGCTGCCGTTGCCGCCAAGCACGCCGACCAGTTCGCCGGCCTCGACGGAGAGATCGAAGTCGGCGAGCGCGAGCTTGCCATTCGGGAAGCGCATCGTCAGACCGCGCACTTCCAGCACGCCGCGCTCCCTCTCTGACCGTCGCTTCTCAGCTTAGTTTCTTCAGGTCGATGTGCAGCGTGGTGATGAGATCGCGGATCCCGCCATAGGCGCTGTCCTGCATGGGAACGAGCCGTGTTATGCCAGCGCCGACCATGATCGCGCGATCCTTCGCAGGAAGCTTCGTCAGGTCGAGCGTCTGCAGCACCTGAATCACGCGTGCCTTGAACTCAGGTGGCAGGTCGGCGCGCACCGCGAATGGGTCGGTCGGGATCGGATCCGATTTCCACAGGAACACGAGGTCGCCGTCTTTGTAATGGCCGCGCTCCTTCGCGGATTCTATCTGCTCGCTGTTAAGTTCACCCGCATCCACCTTGTGGTTATAAAGCGCCTCGAACGATGCGGTGTGGCTGCCGGCAAAAATGCCCTTGATATCCTTGTCGGGATCAAGCCCCGCCTTGCGCAGGCCATAGGCGGGGAAGAGATGGCCTGAAGTCGAGGCCGGGTCCGAAAAAGCGAAGCTGTGGCCCC
>JASHVB010000665.1 GCA_030039695.1 Acetobacteraceae bacterium | reverse complement strand
ATCGTGCGGGCGACCGAACACCGCTCCTCACTCAGTTCCTTCCAGCGCATCGCGGGTCCTTCGCAATTCGCGCCCGGCGTGGACCTAACTCAACCGTACGAACAAGGCCAATTCGGCAGTGGCCTCGCGCACGATGCCCCGTTTTCTGTTTCATGGACATGCTCTGCTCATGGCTGGCTTCCCAGGTCAGAATGGCTCGCAATAAGGCCGCACGTCCACTTCCATGGTCCAGGCACTGCGGTGCTGCGCGTGGATCTGGAAATAGGCCTCAGCAATTGCCGCCGGGTTGAGCAGGCCGTCGGGCGGTGCGGTTTTGCCCGCCGCCTCGTACCGCCCATGGATGGCAGGCATATCGATGCCACCGTCGATCATGACCGAGGCCACATGGATACCTTTCGGCCCCAGTTCGCGGGCCATACTTTGGGCGACCGCGCGGGCGCCGAACTTCGCAGCAGCGAAGGCCGCGAACTGCGCACCGCCCCGCCGCGAGGCCGTCGCGCCCGTGAACAGGATGGTGCCAGCGCCGTGCGGGACCATGTGCCGGGCGGCTTCGCGCCCGAACACGAAGGCGCCGAAGCAAGCCAGGCGCCAGACTTTTTCGAACATATCGCCGGTGATTTCCAGCACCGGCTTGCGATGATTGGCCCCAGAATTGAAAATTGCTGCCGCCAGCACGCCGTGATGGTCAACCACATGCTGAAACACGGCGATCACCTTTTCCTCGTCGCGCACGTCGGTTGCCAATCCCGTGGCGGTTCCACCCTCGCTGCGGATCACATCGGCGAACCGGTCTAGCCTGTCCTGCGTACGCGCGAGCATCACCACCGGATGACCGGCGCGGGCAAAACGCGCTGACAGTGCGAAGCCCAGTCCTTCGCCGACCCCGCCAACGACGACGGCGCCGGGAGATGACGGAATGGACATCACGCGGTCCCTTCTGCTTTGTGCCGGGCAGGCTGCCTGTGATCATTCGGCCCGTGCGGCGCTCGGCAGGTCATCGGCAATCCGCCGGAGCACGATTCTGTTCAATGGCGCGCGCATAAGACGGTCGCGCCGTCACGCGCCCACTGTAATCATGCGCGGCCTGCGAGATCGGCACGCGATAATCGGTTGCCCATGAGAGACAGGTCGAGAGGAGAATATCGGCGGACGAGAACCGGTCGCCGGCGATGAAGCGGCGTCCATCGGCCAGCGCCCGCTCGACGCTGCGCATCTGAGCAACGAAATATTCGGCGGCCGCCTCGTTGGCAACAGGCGCGTGGCCGTAGATATGCTTCAGTGAATCATGCCGCCGGATCACGTACAACGACGCCGCATCCAGCTCGGAGATGACAAAGAAGTTCCACTCCAGGCATACGGCGCGTTCGACGGGGTCGGACGGATACAGGCGATTTTCCTGGTTCCCGTAGCGCTCCGACAAATAGGCCACGATGGCGGCGCTTTCGGTCAGGACCAGATCACCATCCTGCAACAGCGGAATTTTCTGCCGAGCGGTCAGGCGCGTGAACTCCTCGGTTTTGGTTTGGCCGGTACGCGGTCCGATCGGCCGCCGTTCATAGGGAAGATCGAGTTCGGCCAGGGCCCAATGGGCACGGAGCGTGCGGGTCGTCGTAGCGCCCCACAGGATCAATCCGCTCATCGCTGGCGTGTCCCCCTCGAAGCCGCGCCCGAGGTGACCAACGCCGTGATGTCCGCCGGTGCAAAACCAAGCCCCGCCAGGATGCTCTCGGTATGCTGACCGACTGACGGCGCCGGGCCCTGGATCGCCGCCGGCGTGCGGTCAAAGCGTGCTGCCGGCCTTGACTGGCGAATTGGTCCGAGACCGGGCTGGTCGATGGTTTCGATCAGGCCGTTGTAGACCACCTGTGCGTCGGTCAGCACCTCGTCGCGCCGGAGGACCGGGGCGCATGGCACGTCATTAGCGGCCAGCAGTGCCAGCCACTCCTGCGTTTGGCGGCTCGCCAGGACTGCGCCGAGCATGGTGAGGCGCTCGGCGGCGTTGGCGGACCGCGCAGCGGGCGTACGGAAACGCGGATCGTCGATCCATTCCGGCCTCTCCAGCGCAGCGCACAAGCCGCGCCATTCCGCGTTCGACACCGAGCCCACGGTGATGAAACCGTCGGCGGTGCGGAAGATCAGGTCCGGTCGCGGTGGACCCGCCGTCCTGGCACGCCCGGGAATGGCCTGCTCCGACATGGCTTCGGGCCAGAGAAACGCCACCATCGCATCCAGCATGGACAGGCGGATGTGTTGACCTGTGCCGGTGCGTTCTCGCGCAAACAGTGCGGCACAAATCGCCTGGGCGGCGAACGCACCGGTTGTCTTGTCGGCGATGATGGTTCGTACCATGTGCGGACGGCCGGTTTCCGGATCGGTCTGAACATCCGCGAGACCTGACAGCGACTGAATGACTGGATCATAGACCCGCTGCCTGGCGTAGGGGCCGGCCTCGCCCACACCGCTGATCGACATGTAGATCAACCGCGGATTCAGTGCGTGCAACGATTCCGCGCCCAGTCCCAGCCGATCCATCGCGCCTGGGCGAAAGTTCTGGACGAACACATCTGACGCCGCTGCGAGACGACGAACCACGTCGCAGGCGCTCGGTTGCTTGAGATCCAAGGCCAAGGATTGTTTGCCGCGATTGCAGGCAACGAACATCGCCGTGAATTCGCCATCGCCGACGGTGCGGCGGATGATGTCACCCCCAGGCGGTTCGATCTTGACGACGCATGCGCCCTGGTCGGCAAGCAGGGCGGTGCAGACCGGGCCGGATACGACAGTGGTCAGGTCGATGACCCGAACTCCTGACAAGGGTCCTGACGCATCCTGAGGCATGGGCGTCTCCTCGCTGCGAAAGTTATTGTTGGTTCTGAATTGGAACCCGTCAAGTCCTTTCGGGTTATTTGAAAACCATCGACGGCCGTAACCTGGCGATACCGCGGCGTAGACCAGAGGCCAGCAAGCAAGCCTCCGACAGCCGCCGGCCACCGCGCTTGTGATTCGGGCGATCCTCCCGAATGGATGCTGCCAAACCGCCGCCTCCCCCAGGTTGGTCGCGCGCCGGATCCACGGCACAGAGCGTACCGAGGACGGTCCCGCGACTGTCGCTTTGATCCAATCATCACCAGTGACCGAAGCTCGTTGGAGTCTCGTCGGTCAGCGCAACCGGGGAGCTTGACTCCGGTCTTGCCAGGGCAGGAGGCAATGGCGTTATCTGATCGACGTTGGGCATGGCATCAGGGCGAGACAGTTGGTGGTAACCCACAATCCAGGCATGCCCTTAGCGAGCCAGTGCGTCCATCTCGACGGCAGAAGCGCAGCACCAAGCGTGCACAGAGGCCCACGCTGCCGGAGCTTTTGAGCCTCGAAACAGTAATACCGCAGGCTAAGAGCCTCGCCGATGAAGCGGGTCTGCCATGAAACCGCACGCAACAGCGACGCGACATTTTCCGGAGAACGGACCGACCGCCATGAGAGGCCTATTGGCTGCATAAGCTCAATACGGATCCCTCGCGCCCGGTAAAAATGGCGTCGAGGAAAAGGCGACTGCCGGCGCAAGGCAGCAGTGAACAGTGTTGCCGGACGTTTGGCCGACCGTGACCGTTCCATACGACTGAATGTCGCAGCCTAATATCGGCGGTTGCGCGAGAACAGAAACTCCAACGGCGCTATGCACTGTCGGAGCGGCACGATGGCGATCAAGGGCTTCCCGAATGGTTGTCGCGGTGCCTGCCCCCGAATGCCGAAGCCTTCTATTCCGCAGCTATGATCTGGCTTGAAGAAAAGGACGAGACGCTTGTCCCGAGGAGCCAACTGTCGGTATCTCTATGATTCCCCGGTGGTGTTTTGGTATCCGCTGAGATGCACGTACGGCGCAGATAGCAGAGGAATATCGACTCGGGCGTCCAGGCCGCGGCGAAAAGCTGAACCGTATGTGCGGATCCTATTTGGCAGCCTCGGTGTTCAAATTGCGCAACAATGTCGCTGCCGTGCGGTCGCCGAGTGCCACCGCCTTGCCGTACCAAACAGCGGCCAGCGCGGGATCGGACTTCAGACCGATCACGCCCAATCGAGCGAGGAAGCTGGGATCGAAAGTCCGGGCGAGTGCCGTCGCGGCGCGGGCATTACCTGCATTCGCCGCGTACTCGTAGAGCCGACGGGCTGCGGAGACATCCTTTATGGCCAGCATCTGATCGCCGCGAGTGGCATACAGGGCCGCAAGCGATTGCTGCTGCATGGTCGGCACAGGTGTGATCGGAACTGCCGCGGGGGACGCGGCGGCGAGTGTCGTTTGCGCGCTGTGCACCGTTGCGTGTGCTCTGTTGCCGCCGCCAGGCTCTGCCAGGGCGGAATTGAGGACGGCAGGCGGAGCAGAAGGCCGAGGCGCAACGGTGAGCGCCGCCAGGGAGGTCGGCGCCGGCGGAGGCGTCGCGTTCGCGCTGGAGGCATCCGCTGACAAAGACGTCTTAGGGGCGGCAGGCTCGCTGGCAAGCGGGGGCTCGTTCGCTCGATTTGGCTGGACTGCTTCCGGCGGGGATGCAGGGTCAACCGATGGCGGGTCCCTCACGCTGGCCGAACTTGTTGCTAGGGAAGCGGAACGCGAAGGGACCTGAGGATCTCCCGCAGAATAGGATGCGCTCGGACTCTCCGATGACGTTGTCAGCGCACCCTTCTTGTTCAGTAGGTCGGTCGCTAAATCGGCGAATACCTGGAATTCGGTCGCGGCCATGTCTTTCCCGGCTGCACGTTCTGTGATCGCGCGATCGTGTGCGTGGGCCGCAAAATTTGCCAGCGCCAGACGAATTTCAGGCGTCGTGGGGTAGGCTTTCGCAATGACGAGCAGCCACGTCTCGCTTGCGTTGTCTGACTTTGGAAGCGCAACATGTTCCGCCTCAATCTGCTGCTCGAGCTTGAGCAGA
>JASHVB010000664.1 GCA_030039695.1 Acetobacteraceae bacterium | reverse complement strand
GGTGCCCCGGCCATTTCCGGCCGTCCCAGGGGGGCGTTGCTCCGTCAGAAGGGCGCGCGGTGGGGAGACGTCGCGTCTTTCGCTACCGGAACTGCCCTGCGACACCACTTAGGCCGTGGCCGCTTTCCTGCCGACAGGGCCGGGACGCGGCTGAACGCGGACGACCGCGGCTGCCGTGCACGGCGTCGGCTTCGAGGACGGCCTCGGACCTGAGCTTTGCCACCTTCGGAGTGACCCTGCGACGAGCATGGCCATTGCGCGATGAAGGAACTCCACGGCGATACGCTGGCGCGCTGATCCGTGATGGGGCTTGGATTGGTGAACGTCGCCGTGACCTCCGCGCGAAAGCGCCACGCAATATCCGCGCACGCGAAGCATTGCCGCCGCACCCGCCCGGCGGAGCAATAACCGCCTGGCGCGGACGCCGCATCGCTGGCTGGCTAACCCCTTGCCATCGCCGGTGTTCGCGCCGAAATATCTGCCCGACAGGACCGTGATGGTCCGGTTTGCAAACCCCGCGAGGTCACCTGCCCGCCATGTTCATCGAGACCGAAGGCACGCCCAACCCCGCCACCCTGAAGTTCCTGCCTGGCCGCTATGTTATGGAGGCCGGCACGGCCGACTTTGCCTCTCCGGCCTCGGCGGCGCGTTCACCGCTCGCCACCGCGTTATTCGATCTGCCGGGCGTGGCGCGCGTGTTCCTCGGCAACGACTTCGTCACCATCACCAAGACCGATGAGATCGCCTGGCCGGCTTTGAAGCCGCAGGTGCTTGCGGCGATCATGGACCACTTCGTCGCCGGGCGTCCGGTGATCGAAGGGGACGGCGGGGACCTGATGGACGAGGACGTGGATCCCGCCGACCAGGAGATCGTCGATCAAATCAAGGAGCTGCTGGACACGCGGGTCCGCCCTGCGGTCGCCGGCGACGGCGGCGACATCGTGTTTCGCGGCTATCGCGACGGCATCGTGCGCCTGCACATGCAGGGCTCATGCTCCGGCTGCCCATCCTCGCGTGCGACGCTGAAGCACGGGATCGAGAACATGCTGCGCCACTACGTGCCGGAGGTCGTGGCCGTCGAGCAGGTGGAGCTCTGATTCTTCCGTCACCGTAAGTCCCGAAGAGCGGAAGCAATCCCCGAGCCTGGATTGCTCCGGCTCTTGTGAATTGGCAATGACACAGCACGGTCGCTGCCGGAAACGCTTGCAATTCCCGGGGCAAACCCCAACCATTCGACCATGCTCGACTCCGGCTTCGCCGCCCGCGTCAAGGCCGTGCTTGGCCCAACCAACACCGGCAAGACGCACCTCGCGATTGAGCGCCTGCTCGCGCACTCCTCCGGCATCATCGGCTTCCCGCTTCGTCTGCTCGCCCGCGAGAACTACGACCGCATGGTGGCTCGCAAGGGTGCGCGCCATGTTGCGCTGATTACCGGCGAAGAGAAGATCGTCCCGCCCGAGGCCCGCTGGTTCTCCTGCACTGTCGAGGCGATGCCGCTGGATCGTGACGCGGAATTCGTCGCGGTGGACGAGATCCAGCTTTGCGCCGACCCCGACCGAGGCCACGTCTTCACCGACCGCCTGCTGCACGCCCGCGGCTTGGTGGAGACCATGTTCCTCGGTGCTGAGACCATCCGCGCGCTGCTGCACCGCCTGGTGCCGCAGGCTGGCATCGAGACGCGCCCGCGAATGTCGCAGCTTTTGTATGCCGGGCCGGCCAAGCTGTCCAAGCTGCCGCCGCGCACGGCCGTGGTCGCGTTTAGCGCGCAGGAGGTCTACGCGATCGCCGAGTTGATCCGCCGCCGTCGCGGCGGCTGCGCTGTGGTGATGGGTCGGCTCAGTCCGCGCACCCGGAACGCCCAGGTCGCGCTCTATCAGGACAAGGAGGTCGATTTTCTGGTCGCCACCGACGCCATCGGCATGGGCCTCAACATGAATGTCGATCACGTGGCGTTCGCCGGATTGGGCAAGTTCGACGGCCATCGCCCGCGCCGCCTCACCGCTGCCGAATTGGCGCAGATTGCCGGCCGCGCCGGCCGCGGCATGCGTGACGGCACGTTTGGCACCACCGCTCAGTGTCTGCCACTGCCGGAAGACATGGTGGCGGCGGTGGAGGCACACAGCTTCGATGCGCTCGAGCACCTCTGCTGGCGCAACAGCGACCTCGACTTCAGCAGCGTCGACGCACTGCTGGAGAGCCTGACGGCGGCCCCGCCGCGCCCCGGGCTGGTGAAGGGCAACGATGCGTCGGACCTGGAGACACTCGCCGCGCTGGCGCGCGAGCCGGATATCCGTCGCCTCGCGCAAGACCGCCGCGGGGTTCGCCGGTTATGGGACGCTTGCCAGATTCCCGACTTCCGGAAGCTGGCGGACGAGACCCACACGCGCCTATGTGCGCGGGTCTTCCAGCATATTGGACGAGACACACGGCTGCCGACCGACTGGCTGGCCGGGCAGATCACGTCACTCGCCCGGCCCGAGGGCGACATCGACACGCTGATGCAGCGCCTCGCCGGCATCCGCGTCTGGTCTTACATCTCTGCACGCAGCGACTGGGTCGCCGACGCGCCCCACTGGCAGGGTCGCGCGCGCGCGGTGGAGGACCTGCTCTCCGACGCGTTGCACGAGCGCCTGATCAGCCGCTTCGTCGACCGCCGCGCCGCGCTGTTGATGCGCCGGCTGGAGGGCGGCGAAAGCCAGCACCTGCTGTCGGCCGTGACCCGCCGCGGCGAAGTCGTCGTCGAAGGCCATCCGGTCGGCAACGTTCTTGGCTTCACGTTTCTGCCCGACCCCGATGCCGAAGGGGACGAGAAAAAGCTGGTGTTGCGCGCGGCTCGCCGCGCTTTGCGCGAGGAGATGCCCCGCCGCGTTGCTCTGCTGGAGACCGCGCCGGATAGCGCCTTCGCGTTTACCCAGGAGCAGTGCGTGACATGGGAGAACGTGCCGGTCGCCCACCTGACACCGGGCCCAACTATGCTGCGGCCGCGTGTGCGGGTGATCGACAGCGAGTTCCTCGACGGGGCGCAACGCGAGCGGCTGCGGGCACGGCTGCAACGTTACCTGGACGACCGTGTCCGCGCCGATCTTGCACCGCTGTTCGCTGCCGCCACGCAGGCGGACGGGGTGCCCGGCACGCGTGGGCCGCTGCACCGACTGACCGAGGCAACGGGCGTGCTGCCGGGTCTCGACGAGGAAACGCTGGAACCGAACCTGCGCCGGGCGCTTCGCGCGATCGGTGTGCGTTCGGGCCGCTTCGCCATGTTCCTGCCGGCGATGCTCAAACCGCGCGCCGCCGCGATGCGCGCGCGCCTGTGGGCCCTGCATCATGGGGTATCCGTGCCGGGCCTGCCGGGCGCGGGGCTGGTTTCGCTGCATACACCCAACGACTGGCCATCCGGCTTCGCGGCGGCGATGGGCTGGATCGAGGCCGGCCCGATCATACTGCGTTTGGATGTGGCGGAGCGGGCGGCCGGCGAACTTGGCTGGGCGGCCGGACATCATGGCACCGCGCTGCCTCCATGGCTTGGCTCGCGGCTGTCGATCAAAGCAGAGCTTCTGCCGGTGGTGTTGCGCCGGCTCGGCTTCCGGATTGTGCCGGGTGTCGCGCTGGGGCCCGACGAGCATGGCCCGCCCGCGCCAGCCATGCTGCTGCCGCTGCGCCGTCGCCGCGCGCCGGTCACCGCCGCGGCACCGCGGCGTACTCACGGGCCGTTCGCCGCACTGGCGGCTTTAAAGCGGTAGGCGGGGCCCGCAGCTACCCGATCGTCGCCTGAGACAGCGCCGCGCGCGAGCGGATTGCGGAACCCTGAGCCAGCAGCCGCACGGCTTCCGATCGCACCTGCTCGACACTCAAGTGTTCCATCCGATTTGAAGCAGACACCACGGCGCGCGCACGCAGGCCGGACGGCGCGTACTCCGCGGCGTCGGTCGGTCCGAACAGACCGAGCGTCGGCGCGCCGGCTGCCGCGGCCAGGTGCATCAGGCCGGAATCGTTACCAACAAACAGAGTGGAGCGCGCAAGACAGGCCGCGACCTCCGGCAGGCTCAGCCGTCCCACCAGATCAACCGCGCCAGGCAGAGCTGCCAGCACAGGCGCGGCCGTCGCCCGTTCGGTATCGCCGGGACCGGCGAATACCGCCGGCACCGCGCCCGGCAGCGCCCCCGCCACCAGCATGCGGAACAACGTGACGAACCGCTCGCTCGGCCACACCTTGGGTGACCAGTTCGCGGTCGGCACCAAAGCCACGACCGGCCGATTGGCCGGCAACAGGGCGGCCGCGCGCGCGCGATCCTGCGGCGCGGTCCACGCCACTGGAAGCGGCGGTGGATCAATCCCGAGTACGGCGGCAAGCTGGGCGACTTTGTGTCCAGATCGCCGGCGCATCACGGCACGTCGCTGCGCGGACACCATCCACGCGAGCGCCGAGCCGCGGATGTCCACGACAAGGTCCCAACGCGTCCGTATCGCCTCAAGCCACAGGTTGGGCCAGTGCAGACGGTAGCGCCGCTTGTCCAGCACGATGGTGCGGTCGCGGTTCGGCATGCGCAGGAACACGCCTTCCGCCGCTGGCCCACAGGCGATGGTGAAGCGCGCGTCGGGATGAGTGAGCCGCAAGTGGTCGAGCAGCCCGGTGGACAGCACCGCGTCACCGAGTCGATTGGACGTGACAAACAGGATTCGCATTGCGTCGGCCATTAGCAGCCCGGCGCACGCGGCGCGAGGGCGCGGTTTGACGCAACTTTCCGGCTTCGGCAGCGTCGGTCGCGGCGAGGATGGAGGCGGCGATGTCGGACGAGACGATGGTCGCGATCGGCGAGGACTATCCGGAACTGCGCGAATCCGTGCGCCGGATCTGCGCGCGCTACCCCGGCAGCTACTGGAACGGGCTGGAGGACAGGGAGGCGTATCCGACCGAGTTCATCACTGAACTCACGGAGGCCGGATTTCTTGGCGCGTTGATCCCGGAGCCATACGGCGGCTCAGGGCTGCCGGTGCGCGCGGCAGCGGTGATCCTGGAAGAGATCAACGCCAGCGGCTGCACCGCCAGCCAGGGCCATGCACAGATGTACATCATGGGCACGCTGCTGCGGCACGGCAGCGAACAGCAGAAACGGACCTATCTGCCAGAGATCGCCGCCGGGAGGATCAGGCTGCAGGCATTCGGCGTGACCGAACCGACGACCGGTTCCGACACGACGCAGTTGAAGACGCGTGCGGTGCGCGACGGCGATTCCTATATCGTCAACGGCCAGAAGGTCTGGACGTCGCGTGCGCTCTATTCAGACATGATGTTGCTGCTGGCGCGCACCACGCCGGTCGACCAGGTGAAGCGGCGGAGCGACGGGCTATCGGTGTTCCTGGTCGATCTGTCGGAGAAGAACAAGGGCAAGGGGTTGGAAATCCGCCCGATCAAGGCGATGATCAATCACAACACGACTGAGGTTTTTTTCGATAACTTTCGCATCCCGGCCAGCAGTTTGATCGGCGAGGAAGGTCACGGGTTCCATTATATTCTGGATGGGATGAATGCCGAGCGCATCCTCGTCGCAAGCGAAGCCGTCGGTGATGGCCGCTGGTTTGTGAAGCGGGCGACGCAGTACGCCAAGGATCGCGTGGTGTTTGGTGCGCCGATCGGCAGGAACCAGGGCGTGCAGTTTCCGATCGCGCGCGCCTGGGCAGAACTGGAAGCCGCCGATATGATGTGCCGCCGCGCCGCGGCGTTGTTCGACGCCGGGCAGGAATGTGGAGCGGACGCCAACGTCGCCAAGCTGTTGGCGAGCGAGGCGTGCTGGAAGGCAGCCGAAACAGCGATGCAGACGTTCGGCGGATTCTCCTATGCGCGGGAATATGAGATCGAGCGTAAATGGCGCGAGACGCGGATCTATCAGATCGCGCCGATCTCGACGAATTTGATCCTTGGCTATGTCGGTCAACACGTACTCGGCATGCCGCGGTCGTACTGACCCCACCCGTGCATGCGCTCTGATCGCCACAGGCGTCGCCATGGGGCGGCGCTTCGCGGATGCCGATGGCGGGATCGGCCGGGTCAGGCCCAGCGGATTGGAAGGGCGCGCATGCTCGGCTATTGTCACGCGACCCGACACCGCAGGAGGAGCCCGCCACGCCCGCTGACACCGACATCCTGCCGGAAATCGAGACCCCGGCGGCGCCAGAACACACCCTGCACCTGATTCTGATCGACGGGTCCGGGTTTATCTTCCGCGCCTTCCACGCATTGCCGCCGATGACGCGCCCGGACGGCACGCCGGTGAATGCGGTGTTTGGCTTTACCAACATGCTGGCCAAGCTGTTGCGCGAACGCGTTGGCACCCACATCGGCGTGATCTTCGATGCCGGCCACATGACGTTCCGCAACCGGTTGTATCAGAACTACAAGGCGCACCGGCCGCCGCCGCCCGAGGAGCTGATTCCACAATTCGGGCTCATCCGCGAAGCGACAGATGCGTTCGGCGTGCGCGCCGTTGAGCTGGAGGACTGGGAGGCCGACGACCTGATCGCGGCCTATGCCGCTGCGGCGGAGAGGGATGGCGGGCAGGTCACGATTGTCTCGTCCGACAAGGATCTGATGCAGCTCATCCGTCCCGGCGTGGAGATGCTGGATCCGATCAAGCAGAAGCCGATCGGCCCCGCCGAGGTGATGGAAAAGTTCGGCGTCACACCCGACAAGATGATCGAAGTGCAGTCGCTGATCGGCGACTCGGTGGATAACGTCCCGGGGGTGCCTGGCATCGGACCCAAGGGCGCGGCGGCGCTGATCAACGAATACGGCGATCTGGAAACGGTGCTGGCCGCGGCGCCGGCGATGAAGCCGTCGAAGCGGCGCGATGCGCTGATCGAACATGCCGCGAAGGCGCGGATTTCGCGCGAGCTGGTGACGCTGCGCGCGGATGCGCCGCTGCCCGCGCCGATCGATGCGCTGGTGGCGCATGATTACGAGAAGGCGAAGCTGGCGGCATGGCTGCGGGTGCAGGGCTTCCGAAGCGTGACGGCGCGGCTGGGACTGGATGAGGCGCCCGCTGTGGCGCGCACCGTGGGAAGCGCGGCGCGCCCGACGCAGGTCGCGTTGCCGTTGCCGGTGGCTGAACGTCCGGTTGTCGAGCCCACCGCCGAGGGATTCGGGCCCTACGTCACGCTCACGACAGAACCGGCGCTGCGCGAGTTCCTCGCGGAGGCGCAAAAGTGTGGGCTTGTCGGGCTGGATACCGAGACCGACGGACTGAATCCGATGAGTGCTCGGCTGGTGGGATTTTCGCTTGCCACCGCGCCGGGCCGCGCGGCGTACGTGCCATTGCGACACGACGGGCTGCCCCAGCAGGTGCCGCTGCAGGCAGCGATCGCCGCACTCGATCCCGTGCTGACTGATCCGTGCGTGCTGAAGATCTTTCATCACGCAAAGTTCGACATGCTGGTTCTGACGCGTGCGGGCTTTGCGATGCCGACGCCGTACGATGACACGATGCTGATTTCCTACTCGCAGGAAGCCGGCATGCACGGCCACGGATTGGACGAGCTGGCGCAGCTGCACCTCGGCCACACGCCGATCAGCTACGACGAAGTGACCGGCACTGGGCGCAACCGCATCGCGTTCGCCAACGTGCCGATCGAGCGCGCGAGCGCGTATGCGGCGGAGGATGCCGATGTGGCGCTGCGGCTGTGGCAGGCGCTACGGTCGCGGCTGCGGTTCAATCACTCGCTCGCGCTTTACGAACAGATCGAGCGGCGGCTGACCGGTGTACTCATTGAGATGGAGAGCGCCGGCATCAAGGTCGATGCCGACGATCTGCGCCGCATGTCGGTCGATTTCGAACAACGAATGGAGGTGATGGAGCGCGAGTGCCATCGCCTCGCCGGGTTCGAATTCAATGTCGGCAGCCCGAAGCAGTTGGGCGAAGTGTTGTTCGATAAGATGGGTCTGCCGGGTGGCAAGCGCATGAAAACCGGCGCTTGGGGCACCGATTCGTCCGTGTTGCAGACTCTCGCGGAGCAGGGGTTGGAGCTGCCCGCGAAAATCCTCGACTGGCGCCAGCTGCAGAAACTGAAATCGACTTATGCCGATGCCCTGGTGGAGGAGATCAATCCTGACACCGGCCGGGTCCACACCAGCTTCGCGCAGGCGATCGCATCCACCGGGAGGCTGTCGTCAAACGATCCCAATTTGCAGAACATTCCGATCCGTACCGATGAAGGCAGCCGCATTCGCCACGCCTTCGTCGCTGCGCCCGGTCACGTGCTGGTCAGTTGCGACTACTCGCAGATCGAGCTGCGATTGCTCGCGCACGTTGCCGAGATCCCTGCGCTGCGCGAGAGCTTCGCAGGTGGCGAAGACATCCATGCGCGAACGGCGTCCGAAGTGTTCGGTATTCCGATGCAGGGCATGGACCCGATGACGCGGCGCCGCGCCAAAGCGATCAATTTCGGCATCATCTACGGCATCAGCGGGTTCGGCCTGGCGCGACAGCTCGGCATCACACCGGGTGAGGCGCGTGGCTTCATCGACCGCTATTTCGAGCGTTATCCCGGCATCCGCACCTACATGGAAAAAACCAAGGAGGATGCGCGGATCAACGGCTTCGTCGTGACGCCGTTCGGCCGCCGCTGCTGGGTGCCGGGCATCGCTGACAAGAACCCGGCTCGCCGCGCCTATGCCGAGCGGCAGGCAATCAACGCGCCGCTGCAGGGCGGTGCGGCGGACATCATCAAGCGCGCCATGATCCGCCTGCCGGCGGCGTTGCGTGCCGCCGGGCTGCGCTCGCGCATGCTGCTGCAGGTGCATGACGAGCTGCTGTTCGAGGCGCCGCAGGACGAGGCAGGGCGTCTCGCCGACGTGGCGCGCGGCGTGATGGAAACCGCCGCGGTGTTGTCGGTGCCGCTGGTGGTGGAGACCGGGTCGGGACGGACCTGGGCGGAGGCGCACTAGCCGCGCTCGGGGCACCGCGATGTTGGGCGTCGGGTGCCGGAGTTGCGGACCCGCACCGCATTGGGATTCCGATATGAAAGCCGGTTCGTTCGAAACGTTGTCGCTGTCGCAACGCCGCGAGGCTGGCGGCTATGCCAGCGACCGGGCCGCTGGCTGGCGCCGCGGCGGCCTTCCGCGAAGAACCGGTCGGTGCCGGTTTCGCACCCAGGCACGATCGGGCGGGTCCTGAAGTGCGCCTGCGCTCTGCGGTCGGGGGTTGTGCCGCAATTTCACGATCCGCCTTCGCGAAATGCCGGTCGCCGGTTTCGGCTCACCTGGCTGCTACTGAAGCGGCTGGCGGGCTGATCGCCGGAATCGCGCAGCGTTAGCCCTGGCGGGCCTTCATCCGCGGGTTCTTCTTGTTGATCACGTAAACCCGGCCGCGACGGCGCACCACGCGGCAGTTCTTGTCGCGGGTCTTGGCGGCCCGAAGGCTGTTGCGAACTCTCATGGCACGAATTCCAGGGCGGCAAATGAGCGGCGGGACATACGGGCGGGGGGGCCCCCTGTCAAGCCGGCGCAACCTCGGCCAGCGCCGCCTGGAAGGCGTGCAGCACGTCGTCACCGAAGCAGGCGAACGTCACTTGCCCGATGGCCGGCGCCGTCTCGAGGAACGATGCGGTCGTGCCAATGGCGATACGGGCGGCGGCCTGGATCGGGTAGCGATAGATGCCGCAACTTATCGCCGGAAACGCGACCGAGCCAATGCCGTGTGCCACGGCCAGCTTCAGGCTCTCACGGTAGCAGCTTGCGAGCAGAGCCGGCTCGCCATGGTTGCCGTCGCGGTACTGTGGACCAACCGCGTGGATCACGTAGCGGGCCGGTAGCCGATAACCGTGCGTCAGCTTCGCCTGGCCTGTCGGGCAGCCGCCGAGCGTCCGGCATTCCGCCAGCAACGCCGGGCCGGCGGCGCGGTGGATGGCGCCGTCCACGCCGCCGCCACCCAGCAACGACTGGTTGGCGGCATTGACGATGGCATCCACCGCGAGTGTCGTGATGTCTGCCTGTATGACCTCGATGCGCATACACGGCTTCCTCTCTCGCAACGACTGGAACGGGCAGGCGAGAATGCTCGTGCGCTCCGCGATCCCCTCACCCGACCCTCGCCCGCTTCGCCGGTGAGAGTTAGTTCCGGCTCTTGTCCACCAACGCGTTTTTAGCGATCCAGGGCATCATCGCACGCAACCTCTCGCCCACCTGCTCGATCGGATGCTCTGCCAGGCGCCGTCGCATCGCCTTGAAGCTTGCCTGGTTGACCCTGTTCTCGAGCATCCAGTCACGCGCAAACTTGCCGGACTGGATATCCCCCAGCACGCGCTTCATCTCCGCCTTGGTGGCGTCGTTGACGATGCGCGGGCCTGACATGTACTCGCCGTACTCCGCCGTGTTGCTGACCGAGTAGTTCATGTTGGCGATGCCGCCTTCATAGATCAGGTCGACGATCAGCTTCACTTCGTGCACGCACTCGAAATACGCCATCTCCGGTGCGTAACCCGCTTCCACCAGGGTCTCGTATCCGGCTTTCATCAGCTCGACGAGACCGCCGCATAGCACGGTCTGCTCGCCGAACAGGTCCGTCTCGCATTCCTCCTTGAATGTCGTCTCAATGATACCCGCGCGTCCGCCGCCAATCGCGCTGGCGTAGGACAACGCGATTTCCAGGGCATTGCCCGAGGGGTTCTGCGCCACCGCAACGAGGCACGGCACGCCGGCGCCGCGCTGGTATTCGCTGCGCACCGTGTGGCCAGGACCTTTCGGCGCGATCATGAACACGTCCAGGTCGGGTCGCGGATCGAGCAGATTGAAGTGCACATTCAGCCCGTGAGCGAAGGCGAGCGCTGCGCCGTTCTTCATGTTTGTGCCGAGCTTGTCGCGGTACAGATCGCCCTGGCCTTCGTCCGGGGTCAGCACCATCACCACGTCGGCCCATTTCGCGCATTCGGCTGGGTCCATCACCTTCAGCCCGGCATTCTCCGCCTTCGC
>JASHVB010000663.1 GCA_030039695.1 Acetobacteraceae bacterium | reverse complement strand
CTCCGCCGGAAACAAATCCGCACGAAAACCCCAGGCGATGTGCGGATCGCCATAGACAATCGGCAAGCTCGGCTGCCCGGCAAAGCCGCGGCCGACATGCGTCAGCGCCCAGCCCAAGCGCTCTTCGTCGACCCCCCCTGGCCCGGGCTCAAAGCCGGCGATGGACCTTGATCGCCGGGCCGGTGATTTGAACAGTCTGAACAGCGCCGGTTCAGCATGTGGAGCGCGAGCACCGGGTCGATGCGCGGTCATCCGCGGTACCCACCGGCGATACCGCGCACCAACATAGACACCAATTGCTATCAAACAACGAATACGCTGACCAATTTGCCTCCACCACGACCCACGAGAGGCGCAGCAATCCGACACATTATCGCAGAGAGCATTGCTCCGTTGCTGGGCTGGTCGTAATGATGAGAGCGAGGGTAGCCTGATATGCGTTACTCAGCTTCTTCCTCCGCCGCGCCTAGCGTCTGGTCCTGCGCGTAATTGCTGCCGAGCGACCGCTCCACCACTGACACGACAGCACCGGCAACCCGCAGCATGTCCCACTGCGTGATCCACGCCTTGATGTACTGCCGCATGGTGCGCGTTGCGGTACGCTCGATTGCCGGCAGTTGTGGGGCGCTCCAATCGTAAGCTCCCGCGTAAATCTCCCGCAGGAGCTGTCCATCCCTGCGCAACTCCTCCTCGTCTGGCGCGGCGAGACGGTGGTTCTGCACCGTGTCCTTGATGTGCCGGATGCCGGTCAGGGCGCGTATCGCCTCGGCATCGCGGCCTTTCAGACGCAATCGCTCCGGCAACTCATCTTCGTCGTGACGATGCTCGACCACGGCCGCGGCGAAGTCATCGGTGATCGCGTAAACGACGGCAATCCCCGGAAACCGCGTCGCGTCATCCAGCCCAAGCCACGCCGCGAGCGAGGCGTAGGCCAGCGCACGCTGCATCGGCGAGTAGCGGCCGATCAGCTCCACTTCGTCGAACAACACGCACCACCCGGCGTAGCCCGCAGCACGGAACAACAGACTGACGAAGCGAATGCGCTGCGCGGCCAGCTCCGCCGCGGACGGCAGCCGCAGATTGAACCTGCGCGAGGCGTGATGCTCCATTAGAGGCTTGCGAAACACACCGCTGGACATCTTCCCGCCGGCGAGGAAACGTTCGCACCGCCGCACCACTTCGGGCGCCTGTGACGGCTGACGTAGCAGGAAGAGGATGGCGGCGAAAATACCGGAAAGGCCGGAATCCGACCGGCTTACCGCCTCGTGCAACGCGGTCAGCTTGTCCGGCGCCGCTCGCAACGCGGCCAAGGAAGCCAACAGCGCGTCATCATTCCTGTCTGGCAACAAGGCGGCGCGCATCGCCGCTTCGAAGACGCGGCCAAAATCGGCGAGCGGCGTTTCCTTGCTGATCACTACGCGGCTGACAACGAAGCGCCGGTCGCGTGCCACCTCCGCGAGCGATGTTAGCGTGTGCGACTTGCCCGTGCCAAAACCACCGGCAAGTCCCATGCCACGGCGTGCGCCGTCCGCGTCGAGCAAAGCGCGGAAATCGTTCTCGAGACCCGCATTGCCGGCACCCATCAGGCGCACGGCGGCGCGGTTTGGCACGCCGGCACGCAAGGCTTCGATCGCGGTACGGGATTCCAGATTCATGCACTCACCGTCACCAGCGGCGCCAGCGGATTCTGCTGGTCGCCGGGCCGCACATCGGGCCAGATCCGCATTTCCAGGGCCTTGTAATTGTCGAGGGTGCGGCGATGCTCCCCGGACACCAGCGCCTGGTCCGCCAGGACCAGCAGAAACATGCCCGGGAGGTGCTCGATGTCGTCGATCATTTCGCGCAGGACTTCATAGAGACCCACCAGAGCGCTGGCGGAATAGCGCAGCCTGGTCTCGTCGGGTCCGGGCAGACGAAGCGCGGGACGCAAGTCCAAGGTCAGCAGCAGGCCGTGCCGTCCCGCCTTGCGCAGGAAATGGCATAGCGAGACCAACATGGCGCGCGCGTTGTTTCGGTTGATGCGCGCGGCGATATCGTAGCGACGCAGATCGCCCAACCCCAGCTTCTCTCCCCGCAGCCACGGCAGCACCGGCAGATCGGGGCTGTCGTACACATCCGGCTCCAGCCGGGCGAGACATAACCGCAACATGGCGACGCGGAAATCCTGTGCCAATGCGGCGTCTTCCCACAATTCGCGGCTGAGCCACTGGTTGCGGCTGCGGGCCAGCACCTCGGCGTCCATGCCAAGGGGCTGTGCCAGCTCGGCCATGGTCAGCGCGACGCCGGGCTGCGGCCAGGGATGGCCATTGCGGAGGAACATACCCTCAATGAAGCGCTGGATCAGATCGTCCCAGGGCAACGCGCGGGCAGCAGCAAAAAACACGTCATGCAACATGTGCAGACGGGTCTCGCCGGCGTCGCCGTGAACGGCCAGCATGCCATGCCGCTCCGCCAGCGCCGCCACATCCCGGCGCAGGCGCCCGATGCCGGCCTCGTCGGCGACCACGAATTTCGCCGCCGCCCCGCCGGATGGCAGGTAGTGAGCGAAATACTCCGGCTCGACGACCTGCAGCCACCGTGCGGCGGGCAGGGCCTGGACGTCGAGTACGTCCATCGAGTGTTACTCCAGAGTGAAACGAACCGCGTAAAAATCGTGCCGTGCGCCGGTTTCGTCAAATGCCGACAGCCGCTTGCCACCCTTGGTGCCAGTCGACCCACCCAGTTCGAAGCGGTGGCCGCGGCGCGTCCGGGCATCAGGATGGCGGTTGACCTGGAGAAGACCGACCAGGAACTCCTCCAGCGGGCAGTCGGCAGCGGCGGCGGGCAGCAGCGTCAACACATCGTGCAGGTCCGAAAGCGGCACCAGAGGTCCCTCGCCCGGCCGGTTGGGCTGCCAATCCGCAGCCCGGGCCGGCGCCAGCACGGCGTAGCCCAGGAACATGCGTTCGAGGAAGGCGCCCGGATTGAAGCGGCCGGGGCGCTGCTGCAGGGCGCGCAGGTGGCGGGCGAGGAAGCTGGGGCGGATCCGTCGCTCCAGCCTCCGGCCGATTCGCACACCCTGGGCCCGCGGCTCCAGGCGCAGCGCAACGGGATAAGCGCTGACCCGTCCGTCACGCTGCACCAGGGTCACGTTGGCGGCGGCGGCGGCGCGTGCCAACTCGGCAAGGAAGCTGCCGTCGGCGAAGGCCCCCGCCAGGTCGACGGCCGGTGGCTGGGCAGCATGGTGCACCGAAGCGTGCAGCTTTGCCGCACAATTCTGCAGCTCGGCGACCGCGTCGGGAAAGCGGGCGACCGCGCCCTCCTGCGCCGCCCGGCGCAGGCGCTTCGTGGCGCGCAGCGTCGCCGCCGCGTCGCGCTCCAGACGCGCCAGATGTTCGTCCCATTGGCTGAGCACGTCCTCCAGACTGGTGGACGAGCCGGGTGCTTCGCTGTCATCCATTGCGCAAGTATGCGGGCCGGGTCCGGTCGCGCCAAGAAGGGGAGTGAAACATGGAGGCCGATCTTGTTGCTGCGGCCAATGAAATCGTCCCACTGATCCGGGCCCGTCAGGAACATGCGGAGCACGTGCGCCGTCAGCCGCCGGAGGTGGCGGCGGCGCTGGCGGCGGCCGGGCTGCTGCAGATGTATCTGCCGAAGTCGATGGGCGGGCCAGAATGCCCACCGCTGACCGCGTTCCGGGCGATCGAGGTACTGTCGCGAGCCGACGGGTCCACCGGCTGGTGCGCGATGATCGCCTCCAGTCTCTCCGCGTTCATGGCATGGATGCCGCCTGAGCTGGGGCGCGTGCTCG
>JASHVB010000662.1 GCA_030039695.1 Acetobacteraceae bacterium | reverse complement strand
GTCTCGTCGAAGCCGAGCTCGACTTCCGCCTTGATGTCCTGCAGCGCCAGGATCTTCTCGCGATGCGGTACCTTGAAGCGCAGGTCCAGCGAGGGCGCGTTGTCGTAAGACCACTCGTGAATGCCCATCTTCTGCGACATCAGATTCACCAGCGGCGGCGGACGATTCCTCACGTCCTCGCCGTTACAAAGCTGGTGGATGGAGATCGCCGCCTGATGGCCATGCGCCACCGCCCAGATGATGTTCTTGGGCCCGAACGCCGCATCGCCACCAAAAAACACCTTCGGCAGGCTGGACTGCATAGTGACCTCATCGACCACCGGCATGTCCCATTTGTCGAACTCAAGGCCAATGTCGCGCTCAATCCAGGTGAACGCGTTCTCCTGGCCGACAGCGACCAGCACGTCGTCGCATTCGACGAATGCATCCGGTTCGCCGGTCGGCACCAGCTTGCGCCGCTTCCGTTCGTCGTATTCGGTCTTCACCTTCTCGAACACCATCCCCTTCAGCGTGCCGTTGTCGTGCACAAACTCCTTGGGCACCAGCATGTTGAGGATTGGAATGTCCTCGTGCATCGCGTCCTCCTTCTCCCAGGGGGACGCCTTCATTTCCTCGAAGCCGGACCGGACGATGACCTTCACATCTTCGCCACCGAGGCGGCGGGCGGAACGGCAGCAATCCATCGCCGTATTGCCGCCACCCAACACGATCACGCGTTTGCCAATGCTGTCGACGTGACCGAACGAAATCGAGCTGAGCCAGTCGATGCCGATATGGATGTTGGCTGCAGCTTCCTGTCGCCCGGGAATCGGCAGATCACGCCCACGCGGGGCGCCGCAGCCCACGAACACCGCGTCATAGTCCTCCGCCAGCAGCGCCTTCAGACTGTTCACCCCCTGGCCAAGCCGCAGCTCCATACCCAGGTCGGTGATGTAGGCGATCTCTTCGTCGATCACGTCATCCGGCAGGCGGAACTTGGGAATCTGCGAGCGGATCATGCCGCCCGCGCGCGGATCGATGTCGAACAACACGCAGTGATAGCCAAGCGGCGCGAGATCGCGCGCAACGGTCAGCGAGGCAGGGCCGGCGCCAATCAGCGCGATCTTCCGTCCGTTCTTCTCGGCGGCCGGCTTCGGCAACCGGTTGCTGATATCGCCTTTGTAATCGGCGGCGACCCGCTTCAACCGGCAGATCGCCACCGGCTCACGCTCCACCCGCCCGCGCCGGCATGCCGGTTCGCAGGTGCGGTCGCAGGTGCGGCCGAGAATGCCGGGGAAGACATTGGAGTTCCAGTTAATCATGAACGCGTCGGCGTAACGGCCGGCGGCGATCAACCGGATATATTCTGGCACGGGGGTGTGGGCCGGGCACGCCCACTGGCAATCGACCACTTTGTGGAAATAGTCGGGATCCCGGATATCGGTGGGCTGCAAACTCGGCTTCCTTTCCTCCGGTCCGCGGGCACGGCGCGGCAGCCGGCGGCCCTGGGCGACGGCGGAGGCTTCTGCGTCCCCGCGCGTCCCACGTCAACCATTATAGCGGCGGGTCTGGCCGGCAACAAATCGGGCCAAAAATGGCGCGGATTTTGCGCCTGTGCTAACGACACGAAATTTCCCGTCTTGGTGTCACTCCGAAGGTCACGAAAGATGACGAAGCGACGCTACGTGATGACAGCGCGCGCGGCGAAAACCGAGGAGACAAGGGCGCGAATCCGCATGAGCGCCATTCAGCTCTACCAGGAACGGGGGGCAATCGAGGACTTCACGCTGGAGGAAGTGGCGCACCGCGCCCGCGTCGCCGCGCGAACCATCCTTCGCGCCTGGCGGAGCAAAGAGGAACTGGTCTACGCCGCGCTCGACTCGATGGCGGAGCAACGCGCTTTGCCTCAGCGAACGCCACCGGGTGACGTCACGGCAGCGGTGTGCGCCCTCTTCGACAATTACGAATCGATCGGCGACCTCGTGATGCAACGCCTGAACGACGAGCGGCATCGCCCGGCCCTGAAGCCGGCGCTCGACCAGGGGCGGGAGAACCACCGCGAAGGGGTGAAGACCGCGTTCGCACCACATCTGGAACGGCTGCACGGCAAGTCACGCGCGCAGTTGCTGACCATCCTGATGATCGCGACCGATGTTTATGTGTGGAAGCTGCTGCGGCGGGACATGGAACTTCCCCGCGCCGCGTCCGAAGCGATCGTCATCAAGATCATCAATGGCGTCATAGCGAGCGCGGAGAAGCGGGATGACGAGGCTGTTTTGGCCAAATTGATCCGCCGGGGGCAACCTGCGGCCTAGCCTTTGCGCAGCAGAAGCTCACTCCGGTGCGCGAGTGTCGGGCACCACTTCGGAGGGCTTGGGCACAGCCGAAGGGACGACAACGATGATGTCCGCCGCCGCTGGGGGGTGAGAACAAAGTGGCGTTTTTTGATGGTTCTGCGCTTCCCTTTCCGGACCCGCTCGCGGCAACATAGGACCATGTCGCGACGCGTCCTGGAGATCACCCCGGACCTCGTGCTGCGAGCCTATCGTCATGGGCTGTTCCCCATGGCAGAGACGCGGCACGGCGATCGCTTGTTCTGGCTGGATCCCGAGCACCGCGGGGTCTTGCCGCTCGATCGCTTCCATCTGCCGCGGCGGCTGGCCCGGACAGTGCTGGCCGGTTCGCTCCAGGTCGAGGCGGACCGCGATTTCCTCGCGACCATCGCCGGCTGTGCCGCCAGAGCGCCAGGTCGCGACGACACCTGGATCAACGCGCAGATCGAACGCCTGTTCACCGACTTGTTCCGGTTGGGTCACGCGCACTCGATCGAATGCCGGCAGGACGGCGTGCTGGTCGGCGGGCTGTACGGCGTGGCGATGGGCGGCGTGTTTTTCGGCGAGAGCATGTTCTCATTCGTGCGGGACGCATCGAAGGTAGCGCTGGTGCATCTCGTCGCACGACTGCGGTTGGGCGGGTTTGCGCTGCTGGATACGCAGTTCGTGACGGCGCATCTGGCGCAGTTCGGTGCGAAGGAGATTCCCCGCGAGACCTATCGCGCACGGCTCGCGGCGGCGCTGGAATTGCCGGGGCGATGGATGCCGCGGCTGGCGCCGGACGTGCTGGAGGCGGAAGTTCGCAAGATGGCGAAATCGATTTGAGCGAACTTGGGTTGCATCGAATGGGGCTGAGGAAACGCCTCCCCCTGCGGCCGAGGGCCGCTGAGCCGACCGAGGTTGGGGGAGGGGTGCATGCGTCCGTTGACCCGCGCACCAGGACGCCCTTCCATCTGCCCGCCCCCCGACGGGAACGGGCGGACGAACGCTACAGCAGCTGGCCGCCGTCCACCGCGATCGTCTGGCCCGTCACCCATCCGGCGTAGGGCGACGCGAGGAACAACACGACATTCGCCACTTCCTCGGGATGCCCCAATCTGCCGAACGGAATCGAGTTCAGCACTGCGTTGTACAGCCGGGGATTGTCCGTCTTGCGCAGGTCCCACACGCCGCCGGGAAACTCAATCGAGCCGGGGGCCACGCAATTCACGCGAACACCGTCCTTCGCATACATCGCCGCCTGCGTGCCGGTATAGTGAATGCACGCCGCCTTGATCGCGCCATAGGGCGGCTGCCGCGCCGCTGTGTGCATGGCGGCGATCGATGACGTGTTGACCACGCTGCCCTTGCTCTCCTTCAGGAACGGCAGGGCTGCCTGGGTTGCGTGTACGATCGCCAGCAAGTCGACCTGCAGACTGGTCATCCAGCCTTTCTCGTCATCGCTCGATCCGAACGCAGAGGCGTTGTTGACCAGCAAATCGATCCCGCCCAGCACCTGCGCCGCGTCGGAGATGTAGCGCCGGACTGCTCCAGCATCGGCGAGATCGACCGAGGCCGCGTGCGTCGTGTGTCCGAGTGCCGCGATCTCCTTCCTCGTGTGCTCCAACTGTTCGGCGCCACGTGCGCAAATCGACACGCTGCCACCGTTCTCCGCGAAGCCCAGCGCGATGGCGCGGCCGATGCCGCGGCTACCACCGCAGACCACGGCGCGCTTGCCGGTGAAGTTGATGTTCATGCGCTCCTCTCCCATGTGCTGGGCGCAGTTTTGACCATCCGGGCACACGGCGCCACCGCCCTTGACCTTCCAGCGCTGGTAATCCTCATCTCGCGCACGTGACCACCAGAGGACGCGCCGCCATGTCAGCCGATGCTGCAACCACACGCCTCGCCGTCAGCGGCATGACCTGCGTGGGCTGCGTGAATTCTGTGGCGCGCGTGCTTTCGCATGTGCCCGGTGCGGCGCATGTCCGCGTCGATCTGGAAGCCGGCTACGCCGAAGTTGAGGGCAGCGCCGCTGCGGACGATCTCGTCGCTGCGGTACGCAAGGCCGGCTACGGGGCGGAGCGGTTGGCGGCGTAGGCACGCCATGGACACTCAGCTCAGCACAGCCGACGACGACCACGCGCAGCTGCCCATCGCGGGCATGACATGCGCCACCTGCGTCAATCGCGTGGAAAACGCGTTGAACGGGTTGCCGGGCGTCACCGCGACGGTGAGCCTGGCACAAGAGCAGGCGGATGTCTGCTTCGATCCGCGGCGTGTTACGCCAGAACGACTGGCGCATGCGGTGACCGACGCCGGCTATGAAATTCGCACCGAGCGCCGGGAACTGGCGATCCAGGGCATGACCTGCGCCACCTGCGTGAACCGCGTCGAGAAGGCCCTTGCGGGCGTGTCTGGGGTACGCCACGCCGAGGTCAACCTCGCCACAGAACATGCGACAGTCGAGGGGATCGGCGGCCTCTTGCGCACGTCCTCGCTGATCGAAGCGGTGCGTGATGCCGGCTACGATGCCGAACTGCTCACCGGCGACGCCGATCAACAGCGGGCGGCAGAGTCGGCAGATCAGGCGCAGCTGCACCGTCAGCTCTGGCAGCTGGTCGCTGCGGCCATTCTATCGGTGCCGCTCACGCTGCCGATGTTCGGTGTGCCGCTGCCGGGCTGGCTGGCATTGCTACTCGCCACACCAGTGCAGTTCGTGTTCGGTGCGCGCTTCTATGTCGCCGCATGGAAGGCGGTACGCGCTGGCACCGGCAACATGGACCTGCTGGTCGCACTCGGGACGTCAGCCGCTTACTGCTACAGCGCCGTTCTGGTCGGCTTCGGCCGCGCAGACACGTATTTCGACGCCGCGGCCGTCGTGATCACCCTGGTCTTGCTCGGCCGGTGGCTGGAAGCTCGTGCCCGCCGCGCCGCCGGCTCGGCGATCCGCGCGCTTCTCGTGCTGCGTCCCGACACTGCCCGGATAGAGCGCCCCGACGGCAGCACGATGGAGATCGCCGTCGCCGCCATCTCGACCGGCGATATCGTCGTGGTTCGCCCGGGTGAGCGCATTCCCGCCGACGGCCGCATCCTCTCCGGCGAGAGCCAGGCCGACGAAAGCATGCTGACCGGTGAGAGCCTCCCGGTGGACAAGCATGCAGGCGATGCGGTGACCGGCGGCGCGATTAACGGCTCCGGTCTGCTGCGGGTCGCAATCACCGCAGTTGGCGACCACACGATGCTGGCGCGCGTCATCGCGCTGGTGGAAGGCGCGCAATCGCACAAGGCGCCAGTGCAGCGCCTGGTGGACCGGGTCGCGGCGGTGTTCGTGCCGGTGGTGCTAGCCTGTGCGCTCGGCGCATTTTTGGGGTGGTGGATATTTGGCGCCGACTTCACCACCGGGCTGATCGCCGCCGTCGCGATCCTGGTGGTCGCCTGTCCATGCGCGCTCGGGCTGGCGACGCCGACCGCGCTGATGGCCGGCACCGGCGTCGCCGCCCGCGCCGGCATCCTGATCCGCGACGCTGAAACCCTGGAAGCGGCGCGGCACATCGACACCGTCGTGCTCGACAAGACCGGCACGTTGACCGAGGGCAAGCCGGCGGTCACGGAAATTCTGTCGGCCGCAGCCGACGAAGAGACAGTGCTGGCACTCGCGGCGGCCGCGCAGACCGGCAGCGAGCATCCGCTGGCCCGCGCCGTTCTGACCCGCGCCGAGGGGCTGCCATTACCACCGCTGAGCGATTTCCAAAGCGTGCCCGGCCTCGGACTTGTGGCGACCGTCGGCGGCCGTCGCATCGTGCTCGGCAACCGCGCGCTGATGGCGACGAACCGCGTGCCGATCACCGTGGACGCTGCCGCAACCACGCTGGAAGCGAGGGGGCGGTCCGTCATGTTCCTCGCGGATCTCGCGCCGCCGGCGCTGTTGGGCGCCATCGCGGTGACGGACCCGCTGCGCACGACCGCCGCCGCTGCCGTCCACCGCCTGCACGCCATGGGGATCGCCACCGTGCTGCTGACCGGCGACAACCGCCATGCCGCCGAAGCGGTCGCAGCCAGCCTTGGCATCAGCGACGTACGCGCCGAGGTACTACCCGGGGACAAGGCCGCAGTCACCGCCCAACTGCAAAAGCATGGTCACTGCGTCGCCATGGTCGGCGATGGGGTCAACGATGCGCCGGCGCTGGCGCAGGCCGATGTCGGCATCGCCATGGGCACCGGGACCGATGTAGCGATCAAGGCTGCCGGGATAACGCTGATGCGGTCCGACCCGCTCCTTGTCGCCGACGCCATCGCCGTCAGCCGGGCCACCCATCGGAAGATCCGGCAGAACCTGTTCTGGGCCTTTGCGTATAACGTCGTGGGTATCCTGCTCGCCGGCATCGGGTTGCTGAACCCGATGATCGCTGGCGGGGCGATGGCGATGTCCTCGGTTAGCGTGGTGTCGAACGCGCTGCTGTTGCGCCGATGGCGCCCGGGAGGTGCGGCATGATGACGATCGGCGAGGCGGCGCAACAGGCCGCGGTTCCCGCCAAGACCATTCGTTACTACGAATCGATTGGCCTGGTGTCCGCAGCGGCGCGCGGCGCCAATCACTATCGCGGCTATACCGACGCCGACGTGGCGATGCTGCGCTTCATCGGCCGTGCTCGGCGGCTGGGCTTCACGATCGAGGATTTGAAGCAGCTCGTCGCGCTGTACCGCGATCGCGGCCGCGCGAGTGCCGATGTAAAGGCGATCGCGCTGCACCACATCGCACGCATCGATCGCAAGCTGAAGGAACTGCGCACCATGCGCTCGGCGCTCGCCGAGTTGGCCGATCGCTGTCACGGCGACGAGAGACCGGAATGCCCGATCCTGGACGATCTCGCAGGCACTGCTGGTGAACTCTAGGCGGGACGTGCAGGGCCTGCCCCGCCCCCTGGCGTGAGAGGCCGATGGCGGGCTCGAGGCGCCGCACCCTTCTCTTGCTCGTTCCTCAAGAGAACGGCGATCTTGGCACCGCCCGCCGCCGTTTCATCCGGAGCGGGTCCGCCGACGGACTGGTGACGATCTCGCGATGCGAGACAAAGGTTACACTGCGGTACAATGGCGCTGAGTGTGTGCCGTAATTGCGCCGCGGTTCGCCGGTTGCCTCGGAAGCAGGAATTGGGAGTTTGACGGCATGCTGTTCGCATCCCGCAAGGGTGTACGAGTTTCGCTGATCCTCGGCCTGTGCGCAGCCACGGTGTTGCTGCCGGCAGCGGCGCAGGCGCGGGTGTTTGTGGGTATCGGCCTTGGCTTTCCGCCGGTCTATGCGCCGCCGCCTGTCTATTACGCCCCGCCGCCTGTTTATTACGGACCGCCACCAGTCGCCTATGCGCCACCGCCACCCTACACGCCGGCCCCTCCCGGGTACAGCGGCACTTGCTACGCCGGTGTCTATACCTGCGCGGCGCCGCCGAATCTGCCGCCCGGCTCACAGTGCGCCTGCCCTGGCATCGGAGCGCCCTCGTACGGAACGGTGCAGTGAACCAAAGGAGCGGAGAGCGCGTCCCCTGGTGGGCGCGGGTCGGTGGCGCATTGACCAGCGGCCAGCGACTGCATGACAGCGCGCCGACCATCGTCAGTCCGGCGAAATCCGGGATGACGATGCTCGGCGTCGTGGCTTGCTGAGGTTTGTGCCGAACGATCGGGCGTCTCGTCACGGCCGCGTCGGAACTGTGATTCACCAGCGCGCGAGATAACCGCGGCAGCTCCGGACAACCGCGCCATGCCCCTTGCCGCTGCACCGGCCGGCAAGGCAATTTCTTCTGCATGAGCGCCACAAACACAACCGGCGTCGCCCAGTCAGGAGCGTCCGCCCCCTCGCCTGTCCCTGGCGGCGAAACCACGGAACAAGCCTTGATCCGCGCGCAGGGTGCCGCCCAGGCCAAGCGCTACAACGAGGCCGCCGGAATCTGCAGCGACGTCCTCGCTGCCATCCCCGACCACCCCGCTGCACTGGCTTTGCTTGGTATCGTCGCCGCCCAGCAGAACGATCCCGAACGCGGCGTCGAATTGCTCGAACGTGCGACGCGACTCCGCCCCGGCAATGCCACTTGGTATGCGCATCTCGCGTCGCTCTGCCGGGCCACCGACCGCATGGACCAGGCATTGACCGCGGGGCAGGAGTCGGTCCGGCTGGATCCGAGCAACCCTGACCACCTGGTCAACCTGTCGCTCATATTCGTCGACGTGGACGACCGCGAGCGCGCCGTCGCCTGTCTGCTGCGTGCGCTCGGGCTGAAGCACGACCACGCCGATGGCCACCTTGCGCTGGCGCAGAACCTGCTGGCGATGGGCGAGTTCGAGCCGGGCTGGCTTGAGTACGAGTGGCGCAATGAGACTGCGGCCGGCAAGACCACCATACCGAAGATGACCTCGGCGCATTGGAACGGCATGGCGATCCCGAAGGGCCGCATCCTCCTGGTCGGCGATCAGGGCTATGGCGACACCATCCAGTTCGCGCGGTACATACCCATGGCCGCTCAGCGCTGCGACGGCGTCGTTCTTGGGTGTTCCGCCGAGATGGGACCGTTGCTGCGCGACATCCCGGGCGTGAAGCAGTACTGCCACCGCTGGAACGACGTGCCAGGGCATGCTGCGCACTGTCGCCTGTCGAGCTTGCCGTATCTGTTCCAGACGAAGCTGGACTCGATCCCCAGCAAGATTCCGTACTTGAAGGCGGATCCGGCGCGCACCGCCTTCTGGCGCGACAAGCTGGCAGCGCAACTGCCGCCGGGCCGCCGTATCGGCCTGGCCTGGACCGGCCGCCCGACGCATCCCAACGACCGGCGCCGTTCATTGCCGCTAGAGCGGCTGCGTCCGATCGCCGAGGCGGGCGACGCCGCCTTTGTATCGCTGCAAAAGCCGATGCCGGTGCGCGACCTGGCAGCCATGGCGCATTTCCGCGGCATGACCGACCTGGCCAACGATCTCACCGATTTCGGCGAGACCGCCGCGGTGATGGAAAACCTGGACATGATCATCACGGTGGACACCGCCATGGGGCATCTCGCCGGCGCGTTGGCCCGGCCGGTCTGGATCATGGTCCCGAAAGCGGCCGACTGGCGCTGGATGCTGGATCGACGCGACAGTCCCTGGTACCCGACCGTCCGCCTGTTCCGTCAGACCCGACCCGGCGCCTGGGATGAGCTGCTAGCCGAAGTCTCCTCCGCTCTGGCGCACGAGCTCCACGGCGCTCCGGTGCAGGCCGCGGCCAGCTGAGTGAGGTGGGTGGCCGAAGACGCCGAAGACGCCCCGCCTCTGGGCTGAGCGTCGACGCGCGTCCTCACCGGAGGCAAAATCTGGGGCGACGTTTTCGCAGCGTCCACAATCCAGCGACCCTGCAGAAGGAGCATCGATCGGTGCATCACATGATTGCGGCGTACGCCGCTGCTGCAATATCGTGAGCTTCTTCCCGGCCACATCTGCCGAAATGCACGCCGCGCAGATCCTCACGGGCGCGACCATGGCGTTGTGGATCATCGTCGGCCTCGCGCCCGGCATCCAAGCCTATGCCACGCCGATCCGAGCGGTGTTGTTGATCCTCTACCTGCTCGGGTTCGCCGGTTTCATCATCTACGTACTGGTTCGGTGAGATGATCGAAGCGATCGCACCTTCGATGCCGGCGAAACCTATACCGTGCAGCGTCGTCCCCGCGAAAGCTGGGGCTGTGTGGCTCAACTCCCGACTTCTGCCGGGATGACGAAAACCAGATGTTTCGCCCAGATGCCAGTGGGCCGCAGTGGCTGGTGGGGAACTATTTTGCAATCTTCGTGGGTTGCGGCAGCCCATGCGATGCCCGATGCACGCGTCGCCTCGGCGGCGACGCAACATGACAACCGATGCGGCTCCGGCAACCAGCAACAAGCCGACGGCCGCAAGCATGAACAACGCAGCACCTTCGCCAACCTCGACATAGCCAGAGAGGCGGAGCACGTGCGTTGCCGCGCGCACGAAATCCCGCAGGTCATCAAACATCATCGTCGGTTCGAGGGAAATGACGAAAGCAACCGCGTAGAATAGGTCAGCACGCTCATGCTCCCACGTGGAGATGCGCTGCATGATGATGCGCATCAATGTTACCTGGCGCATCAGCGACCATTCCACGAGCCAAACTACACCGATGCCGAGGGCTGCGCCGACGACGAGATCCGATGGGTAGTGGACGCCGAGGTAAAGCCGAACCAGGCACATCCACAGCGTCGAATAAAGCATCGCCACAAGACCGAGCGGTCGCTTGAGCCGGTACAAACCAAACGAAAGAGCGAACCAATAGGTCGAGGAATCGCTCGGAAACGAGCTCCAGTGTTCCAGGTTCACATAAAATGGGGTCGAAGGCGTATGATAGCCGACATCGGAGGCGTACATCAGACGCCCCCGGAACGGCAGCATAT
>JASHVB010000661.1 GCA_030039695.1 Acetobacteraceae bacterium | reverse complement strand
GCGCGCGCGACTTCGAAATGGCGTGACCTCTGCGGGGTGAAATCGTCGATCAAGGTCAGCTTCGCCGTCGTACCACCCATGTCGAACGAGATCGCACGATCCCATCCGCCGCGCGCTGCGACGTTGCGCGCCAGGATTACGCCGCCCGCGGGCCCGCTTTCCACCAGTCGCACCGGAAATCGTCGCGCCGTCTCCACGGTGCAAATACCGCCCGACGACATCATCAGCAGCAGCGGGCAGTCGGCACCGAGAGCGCGAAGGCCGTCTTCCATGCGCGCCAGATAGCGGGTCATAAGCGGCAGGACATAGGCGTTGGCGACGGTCGTCGAGGTTCGTTCGTATTCACGGATTTCGCGGCAGACTTCCGAAGATATTGTGATCGGCAGGTCCGGCAGGAGGCGGGCCAGACGCGCGCGCGCCGCTTCCTCGTGCGCAGGATTGACATAGGAATGGAGGAAGCTGATTGCCACCGCTTCAATCTTTCGCTCCCGGAGCACCGGAACCAACGCGTCCAGGCTGGCGTCGTCCAGCGGGCGCAGCATGCTGCCATCGGCGGCTAAGCGTTCCGATACTTCGAGCCGCAGGTCGCGTTCCACCAGCGGCGTTGGACGTTCCATGTAAAGATCGTATTGCTCGAAGCGATGTTCGTAGGCGATCTCTAGCGAATCGCGGAACCCTTGCGTGGTGATCAGGGCGGTGCGGGCGCCCTTGCGCTCGATCAGCGCGTTGGTGGCGAGCGTAGTGCCATGGATGACAAGGTTAAGCTCCTGCGCGCCGATACCTGCATCGCGCAGAATCGCGCCGGTGCCGTCGATTACGGCTTGTTCCGGCGCATGCGGGGTGGTCAGCAGCTTGGTCGACAGCGTGCGGTCGGGCAGTGCGAGCACGAGGTCGGTAAATGTGCCGCCGATATCGACAGCGAGGCGGGTGGGTTGTGTCACAGGGCGAGTGTCCGAGGCTGGGGCATGGTATCCCCATGTCATTGCGGGCCGAGCGACGCAATCCCCCGCGGGTTCGCAATGGATTGTTTCGCGCCGGTTGCAGGAGGCCCACCACGTATCGCCGGCCTCGCGCCATCGGATTCGCAGCTCAACCCCGCGAAGCCCGAAAGTTAGCTACTTTTTGCCCTTCCTCTTTTTCACCTCGACCGACGGCGCGGGAGGCTGGCCGCTGAAGAACGCGGCGCGCTGTGCTGCACCCATCAGCATGTAGCTGTGATCCGATCCGGTCAGCACAAAGCGTGCGCCCATGCTGACATAGCGCGCCGCAGTGACTTCGTCGTAGACACCGCCCATACCAAGCACCTTGCCGTGCTTACGGCACGCTGCGCCCGCGGTTTCGTACGCCTCGATGATCTTCGCATGGCCCACCTGCCCAGCGATCCCGAGCTCCGACGATAAATCCGACGTGCCGATCAGCAGCACATCCACGCCGTCGACTGCCGCAATGTCGCCGGCGCTCCTGATCGCGTCCGGACTCTCCAGCATCACCACCGTCAGGATTTCATCATTGATCGCCTTCTGTGCCTCGGCCATCGCCGGAGGCTGATAACCGTAGATCGGGGGCGAGCCGCCCCAACTTCGGCGGCCTGCTGGAGGATAATGGAACGCCTCGGCTATGCGGCGTGCTTCCTTCGCGGTATCGACATGCGGCATGACGATGCCCTGTGCGCCGTTGTCCAGCGCGCGCGTCGCCTCGTCTATCGCGCTGGCGCAGACGCGCACAATCGGCGTCACGCCCACGGGAAGCGAAGCGATGCAGAGCTGGGCAATTTCGTGCACCGAAAACGAGCCGTGCTCGTTGTCCAGGAAAATCCAGTGATGACCGCTGGCGGCGGCAAGTGCCGGGGCGGCAACGGTACGTAGGTGGTGAATGCCAAAGCCAAGCGCGACTTCGCCCTCCTGCATCCGACGCTTCGTCTGATTGTGGACGAGCGGCATGTTTCCTTGTCTCCCCGTTGATTTTGCGACGAAGGAAGCCATGGGGGAGACGCAGGGTCAATCGGACTGCGGCGGCGGTGGGGCCCACACTCCGCGCGCGAGGCGCGCTCCGACCGCTCGCGTCACACGCGGGAGAGCTGCCGCTACCCGGCCTCGATCCGGATCATTGTCGGCGTTTCCAGCACCGCATCCAGCGCCTCGATCCGTCTCAGCGCCTCGCGCATCGAACTCTCCAGCGTCTCGTGCGTCACCAGCACCACCGGCACCGCCTCGCCCGGCGCGCGTCCGTGCTGCAACATCGATTCGAGTGACACGCCAAGGTCGCGCAGCACCGCGGTAACATCGGCAATCACGCCCGGCCGGTCCACCACCATCAGCCGCAGATAATACGGACCGACATGCAAACTCATCGGCAGCGATGGCGCGTTGGATAGCTCCGCCGCGTCGGCGCCCCACATCGGGGTGAAGCGACTGCGCGCCAGGTCGATCAGGTCCGCTACCACCGCTGAGGCGGTCGGACCTGCTCCCGCTCCCCGGCCCTCCAGCATCACGCGGCCGACGAAATCGCCCTCGGCCACCACCGCATTGAATACGCCATCGACGCGCGCGATAGGCGCCGCGGCGGGCACCATGCAGGGATGCACACGCGCCTCGATGCCGCGGTCGTTCCGTCGCGCGATGCCGAGCAACTTGATGCGATAACCGAGCTCGCCCGCGAAGGCGACGTCCAGCGCCGAGATCCGCCGGATGCCCTCCACATGCACCGCGTCGAACGCCACCGGGCGGCCGAAGGCGAGTGCCGCCAGTATGGCGAGCTTGTGGGCCGCGTCGATCCCGTCGATGTCGAAGCTCGGATCGGCCTCGGCATAACCGAGCTTCTGTGCATCGGCCAGAACTTCGGCGAATTCGCGCCCGCGCTCGCGCATCTGCGTCAGGATGTAGTTGCAGGTGCCATTCAGAATGCCGGCGATGCGGGAGATGTGGTTGGCCGCCAGGCCCTCGCGCAGCGCCTTGATGGCGGGAATGCCGCCGGCTACCGCGGCCTCGAACGCAAGCGGGACGTTGCGCGCCTCCGCCGCGGCGGCGAGCGCTGCACCGTGCACCGCCAGCATGGCCTTGTTTGCGGTCACCACCGGCTTGCCCGCGCCGATGGCGGCCTCCACCAGCGAGCGGGCGGGACCATCGGCACCGCCGATCAGCTCCACCACGACGTCCACAGCGGGATCGGCGGCAAGCGCCACCGGGTCGTCATACCAGCGCAGGCCGGATACCGCGACGCCCCGGTCCTTGGTGCGGTCCCGGGCGGAAACGGCAGTGACGGCGATGGGCCGGCCAGCGCGCGCCGCGACGATGTCGGCGTTGTCACGCAGCAGTTTCAGCACGCCACCGCCGACGGTGCCGAGGCCGGCGAGGGCGACAGAGAGAGGATGGGTCATGGCCTGGTTCCCGCGGGTCGCGGCGGTGCAATATTGCGCATCGGTGGAGCGTGTCCTCTGGCGGTCAGGAGCGGCTTGCGTGCTTAAGGCAGCTTCCGGCCGGCATCGCAAGCGCCGTCGTGCTGAGAGACGCACCACAAGGAGACTCTCGTTGCTGGATGCCAGACGATCTTAGCGACCGCGGCGTCTTCGCCTGGTCGGAGCGTCAGGTCGGCCCGCTGGGCGGGCTTGCGCGAGGCGAGCAGGTGAAAATCCGCGAGCGGGAGCATGCCGTCGATGGGATCGAGGACGCAGGTATCTACGAGCTGAACGCCCTCAGCAGCCATTCGCGACAGATGCTGGTTCATCTGCTCAGGCGGCCCGGCCGGCCGGACTGCACGTCGATTGACCACTGGCAGGCAGAGCTCAGCATATTCCGGACAGACGTCCTGCAGTGGTTTTGCCGTCGATGCGACATAGAATCAAGCCGCCACGTCTCTATCGCGATGTGATCGAACTGATCGACCGACCAGGACGCGATGATAAAAACCGCTGGCTTGGCGAACCCGAGGTTCACGCTCAGGCCGCTCCTGAACGCCAGGCGGAAGGAATGTCAGTTACACTTCGGACCTCTTCTACGAACCGGAAGGTCTGAGAGCTTACGCCTAGGCCGGCGCATTCCATTTCAAATCCTGATCGAGCGGGAACACCGGCCGCCGCACCTTGCGGAACCTGAGCTGGCTATAATCCGACGTGCACACGCCGACGCCGGCGCATTCGACGATATCGCGCGCGATCTTGCCCAGGTCGGCGCGCCAGTGCACGCGGCTCTTGATCGCGACGAACTGCTTGCGCGCTGGATCGATGCCGAGCGCTTGCAGCATCTCCTGCGCCGTCGGTTCGATATGGCGCGACAGCAGCACAATCTGCACCTTGCCGGTGTCGAGCACGACTGTGCGTCCCATGTAGATCTGCAGGCCGGGCGTCAGCCCGCCTCTCAGGCGGAAGCGGCCGGAGGAAATCGTCTGCACCGTGCCGGTCACGGTCAGCGGCGTGCTGGCGACGGGAAGTTGCGGCATCGGCAGCTTGGCACCGATCGACAAGGTTACCGTTGCGCCAACGCCAGCGGCCACCGCATGCTCCACCGCTTCCGGATCGTAGATGCCAAAGAACACCACGTCTTCAAGGTCCTGACGAATGATCTCGCGCAGCGTATCCGTGGTGTCCATCGTGCCCCCGCTGGCGCAGTTGTCGTAGTGGTCCAGCAGCACGACGGGCAACTGCCCGGGCGCGCCGAGCTGCTTGGCGCGGCGGACGGACGATTCCAGCGGCTCGATATGAAACATGAATTCGTGGCGCGCATTCCAGGCACGCGAAAGGAGCTCATCCACCATCACTTGCGCGTCCGACGGGTTGTTATTCGTGATTACGACGGCGGAAAGGCCGGCCTGCTCCACGTCGGCATGCGGGAAGCCGACAAACAGACTGGCGGCGATCGCACGACCAGATGTTTCCCACGCGGCGCAAAGTGCCTGTAGATCCTTGTTGGGGAACTGGTGCGTGCCCTGCGCCATCACGTGCGGTAGCATCGGCGTGTTGCCCCAGGCGGCGGTGGGCGCCGCCTGACCGCGCATCACCCGCAGCAGCGCGCGAGCGCTGCGCTCGGCGGTCTGGCGCTGGTCGATGTGCGGATAGGTCTGATATCCGGTAATGATCTGCGCGTGCCGCACCATCGGGTCGAAAACATTGGCGTGCATGTCGTAGGCCACGCAGAGCGGCGTGCGCGGATCGATCGCACGGATGCGACGGAGCAATTCGCCTTCGCCGTCGTCGAAACGGTCGGTGACCATGGCGCCGTGGAGATCGAGCCAGATCGCATCGAAGCCGCCTTGCTCCACCGCGTCGGTGATGAGATTGGCGATCGTTTCGTAGGCGTCGCCATCCACCGGACCGCTGGGCGGGGCGCTGGCGACGACGGGAACGACGACGTCGGCGTGGTTCTCCTCCGCCACCGCGAGGTAGCCGCCCATGCAGGTGCCGGTGCCGCGGTAGAAGTCGATCGCGACCTCGCCTTGAAGAAGCATCGTGCCATCGCGGCAGAAGCGGTCGAGGCGCGTGGGGACGGGAGAGAAGGTGTTCGTCTCGTGCGAGAGGGTAGCGAGGAGGAGGCGCATGGGTGGTCCAAACCTCACGGCTGACTTCAATCGATTGATGAAGTTAATGCACCACCGCGGAAATGGCTACACGCACGGGAATGGCTCTGGCCGGACGAATTAGTCGATCCGCGTGAAGCGCGTCATTGCGCGCTCGGAGTGCCGATGGAATCTCCAACGAGGGATGGCATCGCCGCTGGGCTCCTTGCAATGAGAGTCAGTGCGCTCTGCTGTGGTCCAGTACCATCGCCTTGCCGCGTGTCTCGACGCCCACGAACAAGAATGAAAATCCTACCAGAGCCATGCAGAACGCGAGGAACGAGGAGGCAGGGAACACCGCCGACTCGGTTTGCGACGGAGAGACGAGATGGCTGGTGCCGGTGATCAGGGCAAGGCGCAAAGGGTCGATGATTTTTCCCACGCCGTTGGCCGTCTGGCTGAGTCCCGACGATCGCGCGCCCAAATTTACACCGTAGCTTTCCACCGTATAGGGCGCGAGGTTGGAAAAGCCGCCTTCAACGCAGAACGTCGAGCAACACAGCAGCACGAAATCCCACGCGGTGGAGCGCTATCTCGAGCAAATCCTCGTCCAGCTGCTCAGGCCTACCCAACAACGCCGCGCTCATTCAATGGCGCGTGGCGATCGCCCTGTTCCAGGTCAACGGTCTGGGCGGGTTTGCGCCGAGCATCTGACAGCGAATTCGTCTGGCCGAAGCGTATCACTATGCGGTGCGGCAGGTCGCCACAGTCAACCGCGGCGTGCCACCGTTTCAATGGCCGTGGGACTGTCCGCTTACTCTCGAACAGCCGCTGTGCGACGAATGGGTCATTGTCGAGGCGATCTCACCAAACGAATAATCACGCACGGCGGGCTGAGACCGCGCGATCAGGCCGCAACTTCCTCGGTCGCTATCGGCTGGTTCGTCCCCGCCTGCA
>JASHVB010000660.1 GCA_030039695.1 Acetobacteraceae bacterium | reverse complement strand
AGTGCTGAGCGCAGAACGCCGGCACCACGCTCGAGCCAACAAAGATCGTCACCCTTCCTGGCACTGGCGTTGAGAGCCGACGGGACGCGGACCGCCACGGCCTCCAGCCGGCCGATTTGCAGTTCTTTACAGGATACAACGCGCCAATCACCCCATTCTCCGCCAAGCTTGGCAGACGGTGATCCTAGGTGACCTGAGCGATTCACCGGCGAGGCTTTCTTTCATGCCGCCGTCCCCTGACCCGCCGAATTCTCCAGCGCTCCCTCCGGCGGTGGCGGCCTACGTCGAAGCAACCAACAGCTCCGATCTCGAGCGGTTGCTGACCACGTTTGCCGACAATGCCCTCGTCGGGACACAATGGCGAACGCCAAGGTTTATGCTTTTGCAACATTCGTGGAACCCAAAATCAATCGGTCTAGTTGGGACTGGAACCACCGCAATTCGCTTGCATTAAACCCGACTTCTATTCGGCGACCGGCGAGGTTCAATGATCGAACACCTGGATCGCGATTCCGCCCCGACAGCGTTGGGGTAGTTGTGACCTTGCCCCTCTCTCGCGATACCGCAGCGAATACCGCGATGGTTTCTGAGCCATAAACCGCTCCTAGGCCAACGAAGCAGCGATTTCCGGAGGTCCAATGACCCGCGCACCCGAATGGCCAAGCCGCGCCACGGTCGACAGCACGATAGGGCGCGAGTGTCACAAATGGCCGAGTCCGGGAGAATCTCGGTGGGACATAACGGAAGCAGAGATTCAGTCAGCATCGATCAGACAGGAGATCGTTATGGACATCGCGCCGCCGACCGGATGCTGTGACTGCAATCGGCAATATGAGCTCACCCTCTATGAACCGCCTGGCGAGCACGTAACGCTTACGATGTTGACCGAACGACCGGACGCCGCGTTGCACATTTGGGACCAGGATCACGCCTCAGCGAAGTCACTGGATCAGGGCGGCCGCCACATGTTGCGTGGTGCGGTAGCAAATGTGCAGGAGGAGGCCTTCGGAGTCCTCTCGTGCGGTCTTGCGCCTTGGCAGGCGCGTAAAGTAACCGAATTCATCAAGCTGTCACTGGGGTGGAAAATCCGGGTGCGTGGCTGCGCGAAGCGCACCCGACTCAGCGTCAGCCATTTTTCGGTCGCATTCAAGGTGACTTTTGGCACGACAGTCGGGGGCTACATCCGCCACCGACGGGTTGAACGCGCCCAGCGAATGATGCTGCTGTCAACCATGCCTCCTTCGCAGGTTGCAGTTGCCGTTGGCTTCAGTGATCAGGCGCATTTTTGCCAAGTGTTTCCGGGCGTAATGGGTATCAGGCCCGACGCATGGCGTCATAAAAACCTTGTACTGACGCCAACCTATCGAGCTATTGTTGGTGGCATATGGCAGATGAAGGGCCTGCCGTGCGGGTAGCCTAGCCGATCCGACAGGGCATGAGGTCGTCTATGGTCGGATCTCAACAGCAGTGGGTCCATGGCCGGTACCGAGCACGTTCTCACGGCGCCGCCTCTCCGACCAGGGGCCCTGCGAGCGGTTCTCGACGAGCCAATCACGGACCTGGCGACGGTGCGGGCGCAGCAGTGGAGGCGCTCGCTGAAGTGAACACCAAGAGGAGCGTACACGGGCCCGTGATCGCCCATTGAGAGCATCGATGGCAGGGGGACGCATGGGGGACGTCCGAATCGCCAGATCGGCTTATTGTACGTGTTGGCGCGCCTTGTGATCGTCTCCGTGTGGGAAATGTGATGAAATCGTGCCATCGTTGTACTCCTTCGGCGCCGAGAGCGGATCAGCTGAGGAGGACCCGTCGCTATGCGGACGATCGTAGGAACAATGGCGCTGTCGCTCTTTATCTTTGGCCTCGGAGGTTGCGAAAGTCAGCAGCCGGCGACCCGTGCCGGCCAAGCGCTGGACCGGGCGGGAACCGCGACCGGACAGGCGGTCGGCAATGCGGCGACAGCGACCGGCCGGGCGCTGAACCGGGCTGGCAATTACATACAACAGAAGGTCACCCCCGGTTCCGGTAGCGAATGAACAAGACGGCCCATTGGCCGGCTGGTCACAAAGTCATCGGCCATCGGGCCCTTGCAGCTAGCTTCGAGCCGATCACGATACGGGTCGCAATGGCGCAGACACGGCGGCGGCATTCGTCCGCTGGGCTGGCTGTGAGCTGGCGGCGCTTTCCGGTTCTGCTGCCGATTCCACGACAGAACGACAACGCCCGTGCGGAAGCGACGCCATTGCGTTCTGGGGCGTCATTCTGCCTTTGACGATCACGCCTCAACCGATTTCGATTTCGCCATCGATCTCGTGCCTGAGGCTTATGGCGCCGATCTCGAGTGTCATCCGTGCCTTCAGCGTTTCGTTGCCGCGTAGGTGACCAGCCTTGACCGCCTCGCGGATACCGGTTTCGATTTCACGTTGCGAAGTCACGCCGACTACCTTCAGAAACTTGCGGACGGCCATATTGAACCGATCTTCGTCCATGCGCGCTTGCTCCCCTGACCAGAGCGTGATGATAGCATAGGGACACCTAGCTGAGCCATCTAGGGGCGGGAAGCGACCAGGGTAATCGGGTGAACGAGCATTAGACAAAACGCTAGGCGCCGACCTCAGTCCGATTCGCATTGACCGCTCATTTCGAATCCAGCCGGCCCGGACCGGATGCTGAAAAGAATCTTGGCGGGTGGCGGCAAGATGGTTTCTTTCGTTTGGCCGCCGGTGGCGATGGCCTTGTAGACAAAGCGCTCAGGTGTCGAATCGATGGCTGTCCTCAATCGCATGAGGGGGGACAGCCATGTCGGGTGCGTCGGGGGATTGTGCGGCGTTTGACGAGACTGTCGTATTCCTGAGCCATTTCAAGGATCTGGAGGATCCCCGTCAGCAAGGGAAGGTGAGCTACCCGTTGCCGGAGATCCTGCTGCTTTGCCTGCTGGCGGTGCTGGCTGGTGCGCAGACCATGACCGATATCGCCTTGTTCGGCTGCAAGAAGCTGGAATTGCTGCGGCGCTTCCGCCCGTTTGCCAACGGAACGCCGGCGCACGATCACCTCGGCGATATCCTGGCGGTGCTGGATGCCGAGCAGTTCCAGCGCGGCTTCGTCGCCTGGGTGGCGGCGGTGAGCGGACATCCTGAGGGCGTCATCGCCATCGATGGCAAGACCGTGCGGCGGTCCGGCCGGAAGCGGAAGGGTCAGGAGCCGATCCACATGGTCTCCGCCTTCGCCGCCCGTCAGCGGCTGGTGCTCGGTCAGGTCAAGGTGGCGGAAAAGTCCAATGAGATAACCGCCATCCCCAAGCTGCTGGAACTGCTCGCGATCGAGGGCGCGATCGTTACCATCGATGCCATGGGCTGCCAGCGCGAGATCGCTCAGAAGATCGTCGACAAGAAGGCCGACTACGTGCTCGCCCTGAAGGGTAACCAAGGAACCCTGCGCGAGGACGTCGAGCTGTTCGTGGCCGAGCAGAAAGCCGCTGATTTCAAGGACAGCAAAATCAGCTGCACCCAGACAGTGGACGGCGATCACGGCCGCATCGAAACCAGGACAACCACGGTGATCCAGGATGTCGACTGGCTGCGCAAGCGCCACAACTGGCCCGGTCTCAATGCCGTCGTGATGGTCGAAAGCCTGCGTGAGATCGGCGACAAGCAAGAGCGTGAGACGCGCTTCTATATCACCTCGTTGTTGCTCGTCGCCTCCATCCTGGCGCCGATCGTACGCGGCCACTGGGCGATAGAAAATAGCCTTCACTGGGTACTGGACATGGTGTTCCGCGACGACGAATCCCGGCTGCGCACCGATCACGCCCCAGCCAATTTTTGTACCTTCAAGCACATGGCACACAACCTCATCCGACAGGCACCAGGGAAGGCCTCCCTGCGTCAGAAACGCATGGCCGCCGGATGGGACGATGACTTCCTCGCCAGCCTCATCACCCAGTAGATTCGTTCACCCGATTGCCCTGG
>JASHVB010000659.1 GCA_030039695.1 Acetobacteraceae bacterium | reverse complement strand
GATGAACAAGTCCGCTGAGCTGAAACGGCGGATCGCCACCGAACTCGCGCCGACAGTCGTGCGTGTCGTAGACGCCTGCGAGGTGAGCATACGCAACGGCGGCAAGCTGATCTTCTGCGGCAATGGCGGCTCCGCCGCCGACGGCCAGCACTTGGCGACCGAGCTGCTGATCCGGCTGCGCGGCTCGGTGGAACGCGCCTCCTGGCCGGCACTCGCGCTGACGCTGGACCCGACGGTGCTGACCGCGGCCGGCAACGACTACGGCTACGAGCACGTATTCGAGCGCCCGCTGCGCGGCCTCGGCCGTCGTGGCGATGTGCTGTTCGGCATCACCACGTCGGGCCGCTCGCCAAACGTCGTGCGCGCGCTGGCTGCCGCCCGCGAGATGGGGATCGTCACTGTGGGGCTGCTCGGCGGCACGAGCGAGCCGGCACGCGGGTTATGTGATCACGTGCTGTTGGTGCCCGACAGCGAAACAGCGCGGATTCAGGAGTGCCATATCGCGCTGGGCCACGCGGTCCTGGAGCTGCTGGAGGACCGCCTGGTGGCGAGGCCGGTCGCTTGACCGTCCTGGTGACCGGCGCGGCGGGATTTATCGGCTACCACGTCGCCGCCGCTGTGCTGGCGCGGGGCGAGCAGGTGGTCGGCATCGATAACGTCAACACGTACTACGACGTGCGCCTGAAGCAGGCGCGGCTGGATCGGCTGACGACCGAGACGGGCTTTGCGTTCCAACGGCTGGACATTGCGGATCGCGCGGCCATGGAGGCACTGGCCGCGACGCATCCGAATATCCGCGTCATCGTGCACCTCGCGGCGCAGGCAGGGGTGCGTCACTCACTGCACGATCCACACGCCTACGTGCATTCCAACGTGATGGGGCAGCTGGTGGTGATGGAGATCGCGCGGCGCCTGCCAGCGCTGCGGCATCTCGTGTACGCCAGCACATCGTCGGTGTACGGCGCGAACCGAGAGTTACCGTTCCGCGAGACCGATCGCGTGGACGAGCCCCTGTCGCTCTACGCAGCAACGAAGCGGGCCGACGAGCTGATGGGTTATGCTTATGCTCACTTGTTCGGATTGCCGCAGACTGGGCTGCGGTTCTTTACCGTGTATGGACCGTGGGGACGGCCGGATATGGCCTATTACAGCTTCGCCCGAGCGATTGCTGCGGGGGAGCCGATCACGCTGTACGACGACGGAAGACTGAAGCGCGACTTCACTTACATCGACGATATTGTGGCCGGAGTTGTTGGCTGCCTTGACCAGCCGCCGCTGGACCAAACGCCACCGGCGCGGGTGCTGAACATCGGCAACAACCGCGCGGAAGAAGTGCGCACTCTGGTTGCGCTGCTGGAGCAGGAGTTGGGGCGGAAGGCGGTGGTGCGGATGGCACCGCGGCCGGCGGCAGATGTGGAGGAGACGTTTGCCTCGGTCGATGCGGTGGGTGCGTTGACCGGATTTGTACCACACACGCCGCTGGCCGAAGGGATTGCGAAGTTCGTCGCGTGGTTCAAGCAATGGCACGGGCTGTGACCATCCATTAAGGCGTCCACCCATATATTGTTGTATTTACCCCGGATGACATTGTGTTGGTGATGTCGGGAGCTTGTCCCGACCATCCATGCCTTTCCCGCACGCGGCTAGGCGGAGCGTGCATGGCCGGCACGAGGCCGGCCATGAATGGTTGATTGCCGGTGCTCGGTGCGTCGGAGAGGATCAGTAGCTTCGCGGCAGTTCCAACACGTGTTCCGCAATGTATGAAAGAATCAAGTTCGTGCTGATCGGCGCGACCTGATAAAGCCGTGTCTCGCGGAACTTGCGTTCCACGTCGTATTCCTCGGCGAACCCGAAGCCGCCATGCGTCTGGATGCACGCCTCCCCGGCGGCCCATGACGCCTCCGCCGCGAGCAGTTTCGCCATATTGGCTTCCTCGCCCGGTGTCAGTCCTGCTTCGAATTTCGAGCAGCCTTCGCGCACCATCAGCTCCGCCGCGCGCATCTGCGCATAGGCTTTTGCCAGGGGGAACTGGATGCCCTGATTCTGTCCGATCGGCCGCCCAAACACGTGACGCTCGCGCGCGTAGTCGGCCGCCTTCCGCAGGAACCACTTGGCGTCGCCAATACATTCGGCGGCAATCAGCAGGCGCTCGGCGTTCATGCCATCGAGAATGTAGCGGAAGCCACGGCCTTCCTCGCCGACCAGATTCTCGGCCGGAACGATCAGGTTGTCAAAGAATATCTCGGTCGAGTTATGGTTCATCATGGTGCGGATCGGCCGGATCGTCAGGCCTTTGCCGAGGCTAGCGCGCATATCGACGATGAACGTGGAAAGCCCATCAGTGCGTCGTTTCACCTCGTCGCGCGACGTGGTACGCGCCAGCAGCAGCATCAGGTCTGAATGCTCTGCCCGGCTAGTCCACACCTTCTGGCCGTTGACGATGTAATGATCGCCTTCGCGCTTCGCGAAGGTACGCAGCGACGTGGTGTCGGTGCCGCTGGTCGGCTCGGTCACGCCGAACGCCTGCAGGCGGAGTTCGCCCGTAGCGATCTTCGGCAGGTACTGCATCTTCTGTGCGTCGCTGCCGTGCCGCAGAATTGTCCCCATGATATACATCTGTGCGTGGCAGGCAGCCCCGTTGCAGCCCTCCGCTTGAACTGTCTCCAGGATCGCAGCAGCCGCGGAGAGCGTGAGGCCCGCCCCGCCATATGCCTCCGGGATCAGCGCGGCGAGATAGCCCGCCTCGGTTAGCGCACGGACGAACGCTGTAGGGTAGGCGCGCTCCTGGTCGAGC
>JASHVB010000658.1 GCA_030039695.1 Acetobacteraceae bacterium | reverse complement strand
TCGAGGGCGGGTTCCTGGGTCTCGACAACATTGGCGTGTTCGACCGCAGCGCACCCTTGCCCACCGGCGGCTTCTTGGAACAGGCAGACGGGACGGCCTGGATGGCTCTCTTCTGCCAGAACCTGCTTGCGATCGCGGTGGAGCTCACCGCCGAGGACCCAACCTACGAGGACATCGCCATCGAATTCGTCAACCACTTCTTGCTCATCGCGCGCGCTATGAACGGCATGGGTGCGAGTGGAATGTGGGACGAGGAAGATGGCTTCTACTACGACATGCTCCGGCTCCCGGACGGACGCGCGACACGCCTGAAGGTGCGCTCGGTCGTCGGCCTTCTGCCTATGTGCGCTGTGACGGTTGTCGAGCCGTGGCAACGCGAGCGAGCGCCAAACCTTCTGGCGCACTTCAGAGCCGCGGTTCACCGCAAACCGGAGTTCGCGGCGACGATGCATGTGACCGGCGAGGGGCACCTGGGAGTTGAGGGGCGCGGTATCCTCGCACTCGTTGGCGAGGAACGCCTACGGCGTATCCTAGGACACCTGCTCGACGAGAATGAGTTCCTAAGCCCATATGGCGTCAGGGCGCTCTCGCGGTACCATGCCGATCGCCCGTATTCGTTCTGGGCTGAGGGGAAGGAATACAGGGTAAATTATCTACCTGCGGAATCGGACACCGGGATGTTTGGTGGCAACTCCAACTGGCGAGGGCCCGTCTGGATGCCCATGAACGCGCTGATTATCCGCGCCCTATTTCAGTACTACCTATATTATGGCGATACCTTCAAGGTTGAGTGCCCAACCGGGTCGGGCCGATTAATGAACCTGTACGACGTCAGCGCAGAGATCACGCGCCGCCTGGTCTCTCTCTTCGAGCGGGACTCGACTGGTCGGCGGCCCGTGTTTGGCGGCAGCGAGACCTTCCAGACGGACCCGAACTGGCGGGACCACCTCATGTTCTATGAGTACTTTCATGGTGATAATGGAGCGGGCATTGGTGCGAGCCACCAAACTGGCTGGACGGGCGTCGTCGCCAGGCTCATCCAGTTCTATGGCCACATGGACGCCGCCACAGCGCTGCGTGGTGGAAACACGGCGGTATTCGTGGATTGACGCGGCGTCGACCGCGGCGTCCGCGCACATTCGTTGATGCCGCACGGAACCGCTGACAATCGTAGGCCCTAATGTCTGAATTGGGCGTCGAGGGCTCGCCCCGACGCAAGGTGGCAATGGACACGGAGAGCCACAAGGGTGGTCTCACCACCACGGTGTTCGTTCCACTCAGCGTGTGGCCTGGATCGCACGCGAGGCTCGACCTTGATGCCGGCGGCCGAATCAAACAGAGGCGCCCTAGCCCGGCAGCGCTGCAGTACATTGAACTCGACGGAATGGGACCAGCTGGAATTGGCCAGTCGGCGTAAGTCTGATCTCGATCGAGCGGGATCCACCGCTACCGCAGGTTGCGGTGACCGGCTTGGATACTGCAGCCGATGCCGCCGGGATTCTATCAGATCCATTTGTTGAGCCGCGATGTTGCGCGCCGTTGTCAACTGTGGATCGAACCGGAGGTGAGTGATCGAAGCGAAGATGGCGCTATGGCTATGGCTCTCGTGAGCAACGTCGAGCTGGCATATGATCCCAGCTTCGTCGCTGACGTACCAGAGTCGGATCATGGTGCGGGTACCCGGAATCGCGTGTGCCGGGTTGCGTGCCTGCACCGTGGGCAGGAGCAACTGGCGTCGTGCGGGCAGGTACTGCCAGCACGGATCCAGCTTGGCGAGCATCAGATTCGCCGACTTCAGGCTCTTGGGTGCCCAGTCGCGCACGCCGATGAGCATGACTGTACGTGGTGCAGCCGCAAGCCTGGGGGAGAAGTGCTACCCGGCCTAGGCGAGGAACGCCGGCGCATGACGGCCGGACGCAAGATCGGCGCAGCTCGCGGTCAGATGACGGTTCACCGCAGCAGTGTTGCACCGCAGCAGACTCGCCCCCACGGCCTTACCATGCGCGGCCAGGTCGCCCCGACGATCGAGGTGGACGGGGTGTGCAGGTCGGACTGCACCCTCCGGCGGGTCCCCGCCGCACCCAGCGACGGCTGACCTTGTTTGTTTGGTCGATCTGCGCCTCATCCTGACATTGAAGTTCGATGTGCTTGCCGACGGCGTACACAGAGATGACGAGGTCAACCAGTTCAACGAAGTATCACGGGACGGCTCGCCGCTCAACTCGCCACCGGAGGATGTTGAGGCTGCCGCGCGGTGGGAAGCCAAACGGTGCAGGTTTCAATTCTCGCGATCAACCCAGGAAGGGACACCAGCTGCGTGGTTGGGCTGGACGACGGCGGCGAGGCGATGCTGCGCAGGTCGATGGTTTGGGATGGCCTCGACCGTCGTCTAGTCCGCATAAAGGCGCCCACCGGCAGCGTGCTTATGGTGTTCAGCGGCACGACGGCGCCGGCCAGGTCATCATGCGGCTGCGGATCGTTCGTCAGGTCATTGGTCGCGGCCGGAATGCCGATAAGATCGTCGCCGGTCCGCTTGAATGGGACCGTACTCACCTGATTGAGACAAGCGATGGCCGAGGCTAGGGGACCCACAGATCTGCAGACTGAGGGCACTGCCGATCGGCTTGGGCATTCGCCCGGCTTCGCATGGTCGCGAGATGCCAGACGTGCCGGCAGATGTCGACGGCGTTGCGCAACACCGCAGGACCGTTGCGGAATATGCATAGCGCGGCCTTATCACGAACGATTAGCTTTTTGCATGGCATGTTATTAGCAGGGGGAGAGGCATAACACCCACCGCTGGAGATAGGACCTGCCAAGCGCCCAGGTCGCCGCGACGTAAACGATCCACGTATGCTTCGCGTACCGCGGGCACGCCGGGTGC
>JASHVB010000071.1 GCA_030039695.1 Acetobacteraceae bacterium | reverse complement strand
ATGGCTGCAAGATAGCTGGTAACCAGGTTGCTGAAGCCCAGATCCTTGATCATCAGCGGCAGAAAGAAGACGTTGGCATAAACGCCGAAGCCGATCAGCACATAGGCGATCGTCATCAGGATCACCGAAACGCTGCGCAGCGCGGCGAAGCTCGGCATATGATGACTGGTGCTCTCGCGCCGCTCGGCATCAAGCGTCGCCTGCAGCCAGGTGCGCTCATCTGGTTGCAGCCAATGTGCGTCGTTCGGGCCGTCGCGCAGGACGAATGGTGCGATCGCCGCCAGCACGACAGCCGGTGCGGCTTCCAGCACGAAGATCCACTGCCACCCTTGCAGGCCCAGCCAACCATGCAACGACAGGATGTTGCCGGAGATCGGCGCGCCGGTGGACACCGCGGCGGCGGCGAACGCGTAGAATACACCCATGGCGCGACCGCGATAGCGATCGGGGAACCAGCACGTCAGAAAGAAGATCACGCCGGCAAAATAGCCAGCCTCCGCGACGCCGAGCAGGAAGCGGACAATGACGAAAGACGTCACGCCGTGGACCAGCGCAGTGGCGCCGGAGCAAAGCGCCCAGGCGAGGATAATCACCGTCAGCCAGCGCCGCGCGCCGACGCGCATCAGCACCATGTTGCTGGGGATCTGGAACAACACATAGCTCCAGAAGAACGCTCCGGCGCCGAGCCCATATTCGGCAGCCGTGAAACCGAGGCTATGGTTCATGGTGAGCGCCGCGACCGCGATGTTGGAGCGGTCCAGTGCGTTGACGTAGTAGCCGAGCCCGAGAAACGGCACCAGTCGCCATGCCACGCGCCGCATGACATGTGCTTCGTTGATTTGTGGCATGGCGTCCTCCCGCCCGGTGTTTTGCCGCCACGATACGAGGCGCGGGCGGAATCCGCTCTGCGCAAAAGCGGATGCAGCCATGCGTTGAGAGGGCGTCCCGAAAGATGTTCGATACGGCGAGGATCCGATTGAGCACCGGTGGCAGCGTGGCAAGGTCGGTCATCGCCTCGGACACCGAAGCGGGGAACTGATCATCCCTGCTGAATAGGCAATCGTTTGCCAATCACAGGAAGCGCCCTCGGCGATCCTTGTCAGGGCAGTGACGTTGAATGCCCGGTGCTTCGGCTGAACGGCCTGGCCCGCGTGGCCGTCATGTCGTCGTAACTCACGGCAAGTTGTCGGCTGTCGTATCCGGCATCAACGATGACGGTCCGGATGTCGGGGAACGCGAAGCGTGGACACACGCGCCAACCGGCAGCCAACCGAGGGCGCCAGTGTAACATCCAATGCACACACCCTGAGCGCGACAAACACTGGGATCGTGATTGACGGTGCGACGTGGCGGATGCGGGCGCGGCAGAGATCGCCACTGCCTGCCGATGCGCCGCGGGCAAAAAGAGCGCGTTGACGACGACCCGAAGCCTGGTGAGAGGCGGGTGCCCGCCGGGCCATGCTGGCCGGAGATCCGGCTCGACGACCATCCACGCCGCATCGTGCAGGTTTCGTGTCGTATCGTATCGCTCGTTGACGTTCGATCTGCCGTCACCCGACGCAACCACACAAGATCGATCCAACCCTTCTTGGACACGCTCGGTGCCGCCACCAACACGGGGCCCCGAACTTAGCCTTCGGTTCTAAATATCACGATGTCACTTATGCGATCGTCTGCCGTCGCGCGCATGCTGCCGCGGTCTCAACGCGCGACCGGACGGCGCTGGACACCGCTCCGAACGTCGTGCCGAATCCGCGGGCAGCGAAGCGTGCGATGCTGTGGCCCGTGGATCGCCACAAGCGCCGCCTCTCGGTGAAGCTTTCTGACGCCAACTGCATCCAGCTCAGCAATCGATCCGCCCCGGCGCGGCTGATCGACGAGAAGGGTCCCAAAGACCCCGCGCAGGCTATCCTGCTCGAACGGTGCGGTGCGCAAGTCGGTCTGCAAAGCGCCAGCACGGACGATGTTCACCGCTCGCTAAGTGTTCTCCCGTACCTGATCGGTGCCCAAGCAATAGCCGCAATGTAGACCTGCCAGCCTGCTGCTGGCGGTGTCGACCGTCAATGGCCGTGTGAAGCTGAGTGAGCTGTGGCTGTCGCTGAAGAAACCATAAGACGTGGGCGGCGTATTGCCGCCCGAACAACGGCCCCCTATGCTGTGACCATAACTTGCGAATCATTCGCAACAAGAGCAAGGAGCGCCCGCCGCGATGGGTCACGAAGTTCCCCGGATCGCCCGCAATTGTGAGCGCGCCGTCATTACTGCCTATCGCGAGCTGCGCGAGCATGGTTCGCCGGATCTCGCCGCGTTTCAGGCCTGCACCGCACTCTACCGCATCCACCACCCCGAGGCTTCGCTGAGCGAGGCGCGCCGTCTGGTCGCGGAATGGATCGACCACCATCTCGTGCGCGGCGATAACGGTCCCACCGATGGCTGCGCGTGCCGCTGACTGAGCCCGAGTCTCCCGCGCGAAACTGTCCGCTCTGCCCGCGCCTCACCGAGTACCGCGCCGCCAATCGGGCCGCGAAAACAGACTGGTTCAATGCACCGGTGCCGAGCTTCGGTCCGCTCGACGCGAGCGTGCTGATTGTCGGCCTCGCGCCGGGTGTGCGTGGCGCTAACCGCACCGGTCGTCCGTTCACCGGCGACTTCGCCGGCATCCTCCTTTATCAGACCCTGCTCCGCTTTGGCCTGGCGCGCGGCCGCTACGGGGCCGATCCGAACGACGGCTTGGTCCTGTGCGATTGCCGTGTCACCAACGCAGTGCGCTGCGTTCCGCCGGCCAACTTGCCGGTGCCGACGGAAATCAGCAATTGCAGTCCCTTCCTCAGCGCCGAGATCGCGGCAATGCCGCGCCTGGCGGCGATCCTGGCGCTCGGCGGCGTCGCCCATGCCGCCGTGCTGCGGGCGTGCGGGCTGCGCGCCAGCCATGCTGCCTTCCGCCACGGTGCCGTGCACAGCCTGCCTGGCGGGCTGCACCTTGCCGACAGCTATCACGTGTCGCGACTCAACACGAACACCGGCCGACTGACCGAGGCGATGTTCGAAGCCGTGCTGGGCGAGGTGCTCAAAGTAACAAATGCAACCAAATGACCGTTTCGTTGTGTGGCAAACGGGTCTACACAGGCTGGCCAACCAGGCAGAGCAGAGATGCGGCTGACCCTGTTCACCGATTACACCCTGCGCACCCTGATGTATCTGGCGGTGCAGCCTGACCGCCTCGTCACCATCGGCGACATCGCCGAGGCCTATGGCATCTCCACCAACCACCTGATGAAAGTGGTGCACCAACTGGCCATCGCGGGCGATGTCATCACCGTGCGCGGCCAGCACGGCGGGCTGCGGCTGGCGCGTCCGGCGCACGAGATCAACCTGGGCGCCGTGGTGCGACGGACCGAGGTGGAGTTTGCCATCGTTCCCTGCTTCGGGTCCGAACCGGACTGTGCCATTCGGCCGGAATGCGTTCTGGCAGGCGTGCTTGACGATGCGCTACGCGCGTTTTTGGCCGTCCTGGATGGCCGCACGCTCGCCGACCTCATCGCGCCCCGCGCCGCTCTGGCGCAGCTTCTTCGCCTGGAAGAATCGGTGGGACGATAGACCCGCCGCAATCCGCGGATGGCTGGCGCGTCGCGCCGGCGCGACATGACGGGATGCGACAAACAAGGAGCACGCGTCATGGACTTTCGAATTTCTGGCCTGCCGGCCGCGCCGTTCATTCCACTGTTCTCGATGACGGACGAGCAACTGCACGCGCTTGGCGCTCGGCGCGTGGTCGCGACCGCGGATTTCGCGCCGTCAATGCCGCCATGCCGCGTCAGCCTGCGTGACGCCGAACCCGGCGAGACTTCGATCCTGCTGCACTACGCGCATCTCGACGTGCCGGCCTCGCCATATCGCGCCGGCGGGCCGATCTACGTGCGTGAAGGCGTCACCGATGCCATGAGCTTCGTCAATCATGTCCCGGCGCAGCAGCGCACCCGCCTTCTGTCCGTTCGTGCCTACGACCAGGACGGACTGATGGTGGATGCAGAGGTCGCCGACGGCACCGAGCTGGGGGCACTGATCGACCGCTTCTTTCGCCAGGAAGGCGTCGCCTTCCTGCACGCCCATAACGCGCGGCGCGGCTGCTATTCCTGCCGCATCGACCGGTTGTGATTCAGGCGCACGACCTCTCCCGCGCGACGCGCGGGAGAGGCACGCCCCAGGCGCGGGCCCGGCGCCCGAGGCTTGCTTGGCGCCCCGAGGATCATGGTCCCGCCGCAGGCACCCGGGCTTTGTGACCCACCTCTCGAACCCGTGTCGTTCCGGCCGCTCGCTCCGGCGCCATCTGACGTTTGGTCTTTATTCCCGCGGTGGCCTGGCGCATCATGCTGCACCGCAGCATAGCGCGAGGCCGGCCGGCGCGGCCGCCACGCGAGGTCGAACTGAAGGGGCGCCGCATGCAGTACGTCGACACAGGCTCGCTACACGTCGCCCGTGCGCTATACGACTTCGTCAACGCCGAGGCGATCCCCGGCTCCGGCGTTCCCGCGGCCGCATTTTGGCAAGGCTTCGGCGCACTGGTGCGCGACCTTGCGCCGCGCAACGAGGCCCTGCTGGCCAATCGCAATTCACTGCAGCAGCAGATCGATCAATGGCACCGGTCTCACCGCTCCTTGCCGATCGACCAGGGGGCGTACATGCAGTTCCTCCGCGAGATCGGCTATCTGCAACCCGAGCCGCCCGATTTCGCGATCACCACGGCCAACGTCGATGCCGAGATCGCCAGCATAGCCGGCCCGCAGCTCGTCGTGCCGGTGACCAACGCTCGCTATGCGTTGAATGCCGCGAACGCGCGTTGGGGTAGCCTGTATGACGCGCTGTACGGCACCGACGCGATCCCCGACGAGGGCGGCGCGGCGCGCGGCGCTGCCTTCAATCCGCAGCGTGCCGAGCGGGTGATCGCGTACGCCCGGGCG
>JASHVB010000657.1 GCA_030039695.1 Acetobacteraceae bacterium | reverse complement strand
GGAAAAGTATGCCGCGTCGGACGAACCGCGCGACCTCGTCGATTGAGCCGATGGGCAAATGAACCTCGGGCGAGTTCGGCGTCCCTGCGCCGGTCAGCGTGGACCCGCATCGACTGCGGAATCCGCGCCACCGGCGGGGACGAGTCGAATCTGATGATCTCACCCTTGCGGACCTCAAAACCAGCCCGTCGCACCGCCACGAACACCGAAACGGGCGCACCGCTCTGCCTGCGGCAGCTCTCGCAATGACACCATGCCACGTTGAGTGGTTCGCCGGTCACCGCAAATCGCACCGCGCCACAGAGACAGCCGCGTTCAACGCGATCGCTCATGCTCTGATCTCTCCAACGGGAAAGGACAAGCGACCATCAGGCCGCTGCCTCGAGTGGTAAACCTGCTGCGTTCCACTCGGGGAAAACCGCATTCAACCGCCGCACCTTAAAGCCGCGCGCACGCAGTTCGGCGAAGGCGTCGAACGACAACACGCAGTCAGCAACCCGGCAATTCGGGACAATCTCCCGTTTGCGCGGGAGCTCGGAAAAGCGGCGCTGCGATTGCCCGAGCGGAATGCTCAGCGCGCCCGGCAAGTGACCAAGCCCGTATTCGTCGTCCGGGCGCACCTCCAGGATCACCGCGTCGCCCTGACGCGGTCGGGCCAGGTGCTCGTCGTCGTCGGCCGGTTCCAGCCCGTTGCGTGCCCGGCACTACGCCGCGACGACGGCTTCCGTCGACGCCGCCGCGTGCTTGGCCACGTGCACAGAGCGGCGAGCAAGGACACGATGTCTGTCTCGGCTTCAAGCTCCGTTGGGCGGACGACATCTTCCGCACCTACCGTAATTGGCCTGTACTGGAGCACCACCGCATGAGCCTCGGCATCGATCGCGTTCACGAACCGCGCGAGCTGTGGCTCGACGGTACAGCGCGGCAACCGCTGCGCCGCGACATGTCCGCACGCGACGGCCCATCGCACCATGCTAGGGCCGGAGTCGGTCGGTCCGGCAATTCGCGCACTCGGTGCCTGGGCGCCGATCGGCTTCGGCTTGATCTACGCGTTCCGCACGGTCTTGTTCTTCCCTGATTCGATCCTCAGCCTGGTGGGCGGTGCCGTGTTCGGAGCGGTCCGGGGCACGGCGTGGAAAGAGACTGGCGCGACGCTCGGAGCTACGACTGCATTTATTCTGCCACACACCGTCGCGGGCGTGTCGGTCGCGCGGCGAGCCAGCGGACGCTTGGCTTGACTGGTCGATGGCGTGACCGCCCAAGGCTGGCGCTTTGTCGCCTTGATGCGTCTGTTGCCACTGATCCCATTCAGCCTGCTGAACTATGCGCTCGGCCTGACCGGCATCTCGCTGGCGGCTTACGTGCTGACGTCGACTGTCTGCATGTTGCCGGGTGCCATGGTCTATAGTCGGCTCGGTTATGCGGGTCGCTCGGCCGCGGCAGGCAATGGGTCAGCGCTGCGCTATGGCCTGCTCGGCCTTGGCGTGCTCGCTATGATCGCGTTCGTGCCGCGCCTGTATCAGCGGTTCCGCTCTGGAGGCGGCCGTTCGTGACGCTGCCGCGGCAGCGGCGTTCATCCGCCAGATCGCCGCGTCGCGCCGCACAATTTGGTTTACCGCACCGCCCGCATCACTTCCGGGTTCACGACGTTGATCGGCGATCCCGCCGCATAGGCATTAATTTGATCGAAAATGTCGGTGAACTGGATCTCATATTCATCGCGTGACACGTAGCCGATATGTGGCGTACAGACAACGTTCGGCATATTGAGAAGGGGATGATCGGTGTCGTGGAGCGGCTCGTCCTCGAACACGTCGACCCCCGCCATGCCTGGGCGTCCGGCCCGTAATGCCGCGACCAGAGCGGCCGGTTCGATCAGCGCGGCACGACTGGTGTTCACCAGCAACGCAGTTGGCTGCATCCGTGCGAGATCGGCGGCTGTGACGATGCCACGCGTCGCGGGCACCGAGCGCATGTGCAGCGAGATCACATCGCAGCGTTCGAAGAACGCTTCCTTAGTTGGCGCGGTCTCGTAGCCGTCGGCGCGCGCCTGCGGCAGTGTCGTCTCGCGCGCCCATACCAACACATTCATGTTGAACGCGCGGCCATAGCTGGCGACGACCTTGCCGATGCGGCCATAACCGTAGATGCCCAGCGTCTTGCCGCCGAGCGACGTGCCGACGCCGCATTGCCAATTGCCCGCTTTCAGGGAGGCCATCTGCTGCGGAATTTGCCGCATCGCCGCGAGGATCAGCCCCCAAGTCAGCTCCGCTGTCGCGTAGGACGGTGTGTCGGCGTGCTGGCTGGACGACACGATCACGCCACGCCGCGTACAGGTGCCGATATCGATGTGCGGATAGACGCTGCGCTGGCTGATCAGCTTCAGCTTCGACAGGCGTTCCAGCAGAGGCGTGCGAATTTGAGTACGCTCACGAATCAGTACAAGAGCCTCAGTGTCGCGCAGCCGCTGTGCCAGGACGTCAGTGTCCTGCATGTGATCGTTCCAGATCGTCACGTCATGGCTGGCAAGTTTGGCGAAACACGGCAATGTGCGCACGGTGTCGAACCAGTCGTCGAGGACGCTGACCTTCATGCGTAGAGCTCCGCGAGTTCGGTGTGATTGGTCAGCCAGCACCATGGGCTGCGTTGGACCAGCGCGATCGAATCAAGGAAAGCGATCGCCCCGTATGGCCGGCCGAAAACATGGGCGTGCACCGTCATGTCGAGGCAGGCGCTGGCACGACCGAGCGCCGGCCAGCTCTCAACAATGCGCGCCAGCGTGCGGGTGAAGGCATCCGGTTCGTTGCCGTATCGGACATAGAGTGGCATGTCGTTCACCTCCATTGTGAAGGGCATACCAACCAGGGCACCGTCTGGCGTGTCGATGCGATACGGCAAGTCCGAGTCGAACATGTCGGCGTGCCAGCTAAAGCCGGCGCGGGCGAGCAAGTGCGATGTGACGGCGCTCGGCGTGCAACGCGGGCTGAGCCAGCCTCGCGGGCGTTGGCCTGCCGCGCTCGTCAGCGCATCCACGCAGCGGGCGATGTCTTCTTGCTCTGCGTCGGGCGTGAGATAGGCTGGCAGCGTGCCTTGGCTCCAGCCATGCGCGGCGACTGCGTGACCCTTGTCGGCGATGAGGCGCGGAAGTTCAGGATAGCGCTCGGCGATGACCCCGCTGGTGTAGAAAACAGCGCGCGCATCGGCGCGGTCCAGCAACTCGAGGATGCGGTGGGTGCCCACTTTTGGTCCGTATTCGGCCCAGGATAGAGCCTGCAGGTCAGTGACGCCCGGCTTCAGTGGGTTACCCATTGGGCCGATGCCGGGCGCGCTGCCCTTGGCCCAGCCTTCCAACATAACGCTGATCGAGATTGCGAGCGGGCGTGCCGACGGCCAGCCTGGTGGGGTATCGGGCATGCTTCAGGTCCGTTGGGTTCCGAGATCGCTGCGTCAGCTTGTTGCGGCATGCAGGTGGTGGGAAGGCGCGGGTCGCGGCGCATGCACAAGCCGAACTTGTGCGGATTGCGCCTGTTTAAGGAATTCGTGCACAGCGTTACTCCAAGGTTGCTGAGGGTGCCACAGAGAAGATCTATTGTCTACAATGGCCACATGACCCACCCTCACCCGGATGGCGGTTCTTTATGCAATTACTCTGCTCCGTGGAACGCCGTGCGACCAGCACGAAACTCGGTGTTAGAATCTACTCTTCCCACCAACTGCGCCGGAGCCAACGACTCAATCGCATTCCTTAGTGGACCGCGAAGGAGCTCTGTTGCAAAGCCATCAACCTTGCGCCGCGGTTTCTTGGAGCAGCGTCGTCGCGCCCGGCGAGAACTCCCTGCATGATTCGCAGCGATACCTCCAGCGGCGCGGCACGGCTGACTCCGGTTCCGGGAATGCGGCGGATCGAATGGGTGTCATTTGTGCAGAGGACCTTGCCGCGCTCTGCCCTGCCTGGTCGCGCCATTCGCCCTGGCGTCGTCCCTTACCACACTCGATCATACGCCACGCGACGTACGCGCCGCCTGGCACATCGCCACGTCGCTCCATGGAGGTCGAGGCTCGCAATTTCGTGCGCGATGCCCAGTTCGTCGGCCCCGACGCGATGATCACGCCGACAAGTTCATCACGGTTCTTGCCGCCCCTTGGTCACGGCGGCCGACAGCGGCTTGAGCTTAATCCCTGGGCCTTTCGGCCCGCTGCACGACGCAGATACACTCACACACTGGGTAGGGCTACACCACAATGTAGCCTCCGCCATCGTACGCGGGCTCCAACACAAACACGCAGCCGACCATTCCGTTGCCCGGATGGCCACAAGAGTAATCTATCATTCGTTCGGCGTCTATATGTCAAAGATTTCTTGCTTGCCGTTTGTGCTTGCAAGTCTGTCCCATGAAGCGCACATAATGGAAAAAATCAGTCCCTCGCTGACCTGACATGGCCGTCTGAGAACGTCTCTGAGGGTTCGAGCCGGATGCCAAGCGGCAGTTCTGCGATTTGCCCCCGTCATCAGGCCAGCTGGACTCCGCATGCCCATCAAAATTTTCATAGCAGCCATAAACAATCGCC
>JASHVB010000070.1 GCA_030039695.1 Acetobacteraceae bacterium | reverse complement strand
GGCCGCCGCTCCTGCAGTAAGCGCATCGCGACGCGTCAGTACCAGATCGCCTTCATCATTATCCATCGCGTTTCTCCTTGCCACTTGGGGCTCTGCGACGACGGATTCGAATACCCCAGTCTCATAATCAGTCAGAATTCCTCCGCCAGTCGGGCTGGCGCCTGAGAGGTTCTGAGCATCGGATGTGTCCTCGAAATCGGGCTCGATCTTTCCAGTGATGATGACCCGGTAGCGCCGGACTTGGCAGTTACGCTGCGTAAAGGCGTGCTACGTGTCGTTATCCAGTCGACGTCTTTGGACAAAGCGCGCTTCGAAAGCGTGGTCGCGATCAGGCCCTCTCGTCCGGCTCGCAGCCTGTGGGCATCGAGGCTCCTGTAGTCCGGCGCCAGGGACGGTTGGGCTCGCCACGGTCGACAACAGCAGGCGTTATAATCCAGGGCCGCCCCATCCTGCGGTGGCGCGCTATACGGCCGTAGCCTCGGCCTAGATGGCGATCGAACGCCGGAGGTCGCCGCCTTGTGCCGAGAGTCTGCCGTCATTGGCCGATGGCCTTGAGTTCCCGAGCCGACTGGCAGCAAGCACAAAGCCGGAACTCACGGCCATCAAAAACGCTAGGCGAAGTCCTTTACGATGGCGAGGGCCATGGTCGTGAAGCTACTGATCACGCGGGAAGGTTGGCTCGACTTGTACGCAATTGCGAGCCGCACATGCGGAACGGGTGGCGCGATTGGTCGGTACACAACGCCGCTCACCTGAAGCTGGCGCATGCATTCGGGCACCAGCGAAAAGCCCATCTCGGCTGACACCAGCGACAGGATCGACACGATCTGCGGTGCGGGCTGGCCTAGCTTTGGTTCGAAGCCTGCCTCCCGGCAGGCGTTCAGCACCGCGTTGTGCAGACTGGGGCCTATATCCCGGGGCGACAGAATAACGGGCTCCTCCCGCAACGCCCGAAGATCCACTTCCCCCGGCTCATGGGCTGCGGCACGGGCACTCGGCAACGCCACTAACAGGCGCTCGTCGACAAGCGGTTGCAAGTGCAGGTCGCCAGGTTCGAATAGAGCAGGCCTCAAGATCGCCGCATCCAGGCGGCCATCAATCACACCGGCCGACAGTGCCTTCGAATCGGCTTCCTCGAGGCGTAGCTCGACTTCGGGAAAGCCTCGCCTGAAGGCGCGGATGATTGCCGGCACAATTGGATTCAGGGCGGCGGACGCAGGAAAGCCGACAGCGAGACGCCCGACCTCCCCTCGCGCGGCGCGCCGCGCAGCCTCAACGGCATCCGCCGCGCAGCCCGGAATGGACTTCACCCTCTCGAGGAAGGCCTGCCCCGCTTCCGTCAACTCAGCCCCATGCGGCACGCGGTGGAAGAGCTGAACGCCTAGTTCCGCCTCCAGGTCCTTGATCTGCAGGCTGAGCGGTGGCTGGCCGATGCCCACACGTGCGGCCGCACGCGTGAAGTTTCCCTCATCGGCGACGGCGATGAAGTACCGGATGTGGCGCAATTCCATGGGTATTTAAATGATAAATAGAGATCGCTTCTGCCATATATTGGGCGCATGGCAGTGCCGACATCATCTCGGACCTCGAAAACGATGGATCGAGACCATGACTGCGCAGCATGATCGCCTGCAATCAGGAGCCTCCGTGGAAAAGGAGCTCAATGCTCCCGAAACGAGCGACGCCCGTGCGAGGTATCACGGCGCCCGGCTCGGCTATGCCTTCGCTGTCTTGCTGTTCGTCGTCGGCTGCGACCTTTACGTTGTCGCACCGCTCTTGCCGAACATCCAGAAGAGTTTCGGTGTCACGCTCACCGCGGCGGGCCTGCTCGTTACCGTATTCACTGCGGGTTATACGCTGGCCTCACCGCTGATCGGGGGTCTGACTGATCGGGTTGGCCGGCGCGCTGTACTCCATGGCGGCCTTGTATCTTTTATCGTGTTTGAGGCGGTCTCCGCTTGGGCGCCGAATTTTACCATTCTTCTTGTGGCGCGCGCGCTGACTGGCATCGCCGCAGCCGCTATTACGCCGACGGCCTACACGATCATCGGTGATGCCGTCCCCTATCGCGAACGCGGGCGCGTCATGTCGATTGCCTCAGTCGGGTTCTCCGTATCCGCTATCGGCGGCGTCCCGTTTGGCCTTTGGCTCTCCGACTTTTGGAGCTGGCGAGGCGTGATTTGGGCACTCACCGCGGCGACTGTCGCGGCGGCCGGCGCGCTCGCATTCGGGCTTGCTGTGCAGCCAGCCGCCGAGCAAGCAGCACGGAAGCAACCGCAAAGGGAGGGGGCGTCATTCGCAGAGACACGTTCGATCTTCGCTGCGACAGGATCGGTGCTGGCAGTGAGCTGTCTCGCATTTGCCGCACTGGGACTTGTCTACACTTACCTGGTCGTTGATCTCGGAAGCGTTTGGCACTGGTCGAATGAGGTCGTTGTCGGCTTCCTGTTCGCCTATGGGATCGCGAATGTTGCTGGAAATTTGGTGCTCGGCCGGCTCGGCGACTTGTGGGGCAAGGACCGAGGTGTACGGGTCGGCCAGGCCGTCGAGTTCGGCGCCCTCCTCGGCATCGCTGGTGCGTCGTTCTGGTGTAGGAGCTGGGCACTGGTCTTGGCCCTCGTCATTTTCGCCGTTGGCCAAGCTTATATCCCAAATCTCAAGGCGATGGCCTCGGCGGTTGCACCCGAACTGCGTGGGCGTAGCCAAGCCTGGAACAATGCCTCCATGTATGGCGGCATGATGGCCGGGTCGTGGGCTGCTTCCTATGGGTATAGGGCATTTGGGCTGAGTGGTCTCTCGATCGCGGCTGCCATCGTCGTGGCCTTCAGCTGGCTCGTCGCCGGGGCAACTGGCCGGCACAGCCGGGAGCCCGCTTCCCGGCGGAGATTTAGCTCTTTCTGGACATATACGCCGTGAAACTGGGGCTGCCGTCAGTGGCTGGCCGAAGACGTCAGCCGGAAGTGTGATCAGACGTCAGACCAATTGCGCAAGGACGAGCCAGGGGGTGTTTGTTTCGCAGTCAGGAAGCATCTCCGCCGGTTGCCGGGCAATCAATTCCGAGCCGGGCCGCAAAATCAATGACGACCTCGACCACGTGTTGAGCAAGCCAGCGCCAAGACTACTCTTCCATGCTTTGGCACCTTGGGTCCTTTTATTGTGCAGCCGGTCAGAACCGCCTCGCAAGTTCGACGGCTTGCTTTTTCCCGGCATCGATCATACCAATCGCGCGCCCATCCCACGTGTGTTCGAGCGTAAGGGTCGTGACTTCCCTGACACCAATGAACCGCAACCAGAATTCTACGTACCCGCTCAGATACTGGAACCCGGGTTGCGGAACGGTTATAAATCCGGCCTCGTCGCTTTGCCCTCGAACGAATGCAACAAACGCCTTTTCGATGTCGAGCGCGGGGCCGTAGCGTTTACCATCGAAGGTAAACAACATATTGCGCTGACAACTCAGGTCGATCAGCTGCTTCAGCTTGTACGGGAAAGAGAAATTCCACATCGGCACTCCCATGACGATCCGATCCGCCCGCTGGAAGCGTGACGCCAGCTCGCGGATTTTCTGCCACGCGGCGCCCTCGGCCGACGTCATCGTTTCGCCTGAAACGCCTTTGTACTTGGCGTTTATCGTCTCCGCGTCGAATTCCGGAAGCGATTCCTGCCAGACGTCCAGTGTATCGACGACGACGTTATC
>JASHVB010000656.1 GCA_030039695.1 Acetobacteraceae bacterium | reverse complement strand
GCCGCAGAGCCGCTGTTTCTGTCCGAAGTTTGCCAGAAGATGGGGGTGGCACGGCGGACCCTGGAGGTGTGCTGTCGCGAGCATATGGGTATCGGCCCCAAGCGCTACCTGACCTTACGGCGGCTGCACTTGGCGCACACCGCGCTTCGTCGGGCATCACCGGATCAGACCTCCGTCACCGAAATCGCTACCCGCTACGGGTTTTGGGAACTCGGCCGGTTCGCAGTGGCGTACCGGTCTGTGTTCGGCGAGACACCGTCCGCCAGCTTGCGCTCGCCATCGTGGCATCTCTCCGCGGTCCACGCCCAAGGTGGAGTGGCGTTTTCTGCATAGCCGAGAGCGAGAAGGGGGGGTTAAGCGGCTGTCGGGTGTGCCAGCGTGCCAGCGCGGCACCCCAGACCAGGTCCGCACTTTGCGCAATTTGCATAGTCGCCCTTCTGATTATCCGCTTACAAGCGTGGCCACCATATAAGATCTCGCGTTATAATTACGCACGAGAGTGGGAGCCCGTTTCGTGAGGTTTGGGAGGCTCCGGACCGTTGAGGGTTCGACACTGATCGTCCTTCCGGTAGCTGTCGGAGCCAAGGGGAGGAGGGCGTCAATGTCTAGCAAAGTTTCGTTCAAGACAGTGGCTGTCCTAGCAGGACTAGCTGTTGCGGGCCTGTTGGGTTTCGCCCTGGCGGCACAAGCCGCCGGGCCAGAGCCAGCAATCAGCACGGACGCGAGTACTGCGGTTGCCCGGATGGGCAAGTCCCTGCTGGCCGACCGGTTCTCGTTTCGAGCGCGCACGTTGCGGGTCTATGCTGACACGAACGGTGAGCTTCTGCACATCGCCCATTCGATAAGGGTGATAGTGGACCGCCCGGACAAGTTGCTGATCGCAGTGACGGGCGACGATGGATCGACCAAGTTATTTTACGACGGTAAGACGGTGGCTATATTCGATCCCGCAACCAATCGATATTCGTCACTTGCGGTTCCGAACACGATCCAGGGAATGTTGAAGGAGGTGATGGGGCGGCTCGGCGTCGATTTCCCGCTGGCGGATTTCCTAACCAACGACCCCGACAAGTCGTTCCTCTTCGGCGTCACATCGGGCCGAGAAGTGAACACTGTGACAATTGACGGCGTCCCGAGCCGTCATTTGGTGTTCAGCCAGCCTCCCGGTATCGAACTCGAACTCTGGCTGGAAAAGAACGAACGGTCTCTGCCTCAGCGTTTGATCGTCACCTATCGCAACCTTCCTGGCGAGCCGAGCTTTGTCGCCGAGTTCTCCGATTGGGATTTTTCGGTTCATCCGTCGGATGCGGAATTCACCTTCCAGGCGCCCGCAGGCGCCACACGCGTTGCACTAAAACCGTCGCCCAAAGAGGGAGCCAAGCCGTGAAACGACTCATCGTGGTCGGTCTGAGCGCGGCGTTGACTGTAGCGGTTGCGCCCGACGCCTTCGCCTGGGGTTCGGTGCGGGGCCCATACGGCGGTGCGGCGTATCGGGGTCCAATGGGAGGCGCGGCCGTGCGCGGCCCCGGTGGCGGCGCCGCTGCGATCGGCCCCCGCGGCAACACGGCGTACCGGCCACCGGGCGGAACCGCTACGTATCACGGCAACGCCTATTACGGGGGGAACACAGTGTACCGCGGCGGCACCTATTATGGCGGTGCTCCGTACCCGGCGGGCGCTGTGGCTGCGGGCGCCGCCGTCGGTGTAACGGCTGGCGTGGTTGCCGGCGCGGCAGCCGCATCAGCATATCGGCCGCCGGCCTACTATACCCCTCCGGCTGTGGTGGCAGCGTGTGGTTACTACCCCTATCCCGCTTGTCCATAGTGGATTTTGTTCCGCTAGGACCCGCCGACCGCTGCGACAGGTGCGAGATCCCGCGGGGTTTAACGCGCCTCGTCTGATCATGACAGGAGGAAGTGGCCATGGTGAGTATGGCGACCACGACACCTGACTACAGACCTGGTGCGAGGGCCGGGAAGCGCGACGAACTTACCATGTTCTATCACGTCAAGCCGGGCCACGAGAAACAGATTCGCAAAGAGATCGTCGGCTTTTTTGCTAATCCTGCGCGAAGTAATATGGACGATCCCCGAATTTTCAACTACATCGCGAGAACGGGCGTTCACGATATTCGTATCGTTTTGTTCGACAACGACACTCGGCTGGTCTGGCTGACCTCCTTCGATACGCAATGGGATCCCTACATCGATGATACCCTCATCGAGAAGAGCGTTTATTTTAATTACGCCAAGATCCTGCAGCACACCGTCGAAGCACCGGATGGCATCAACGATCCCAACTCGCCACTTACGCAGAGTAGCCGTGCCATCAAGGACCTGTTCCTAGCAAACCGCGTGGTGGCCACCGGCTTCGCTCCGACGTTTCCAGACTCGACCACATGGGAAATCAAGAAAGGCGAGCGGTTGCTGGAAGCGTTCCAGACGGTTCTCGACCATCCAGAGGCCGAACAGGCGCTCCAGCACCCGGCGCTGAAGCCGTTGCTCGAACTGGCGGCCGAGTGACCCGGATCATCGGTGTGGCGGTGACTAGAGATGAAACGAACGATATCGCGAGCGAGAAACGGAGATCATGCTGGAGTTGGCTGATATCCAGAGCGGAGCGCTGCATCCGCGGCCCTCGCCCTACGTCGGAACCTATATCCTCGTCCGTATCGACGATCGACGAGCCGGTCGCGAGCTGCTCCGGCGATTGATCCCGGCGGTCGCTGCCGCCACCGATCCCGCCCACGCTGGCCAGGAAGCCTGGCTCAGCCTCGCGCTGACCTTCCAGGGATTGAAAGCGCTGGGCGTGCCGCAAGATTCCCTCGACAGCTTCCCGTCCCAATTCCGGCAGGGCATGGCGGCGCGCGCTTCCGTGCTGGGCGACGTGGGCGAGAGCAGCCCCGAACATTGGGAAATGCCGTTCGGGACCCCGGACGTGCACCTCGGCATAAGCGCGCTTTCGCCCAACCAGGCTCGGCTCGAGCCTATGCTCGAGCGCGCCTCCAAAGTATACGAGAGCATATCAGGGATCCGCGTCATCTGGCGCCTCGATTGCTATGCACTGCCGACCGAGGCGGAGCACTTCGGGTTCAAGGACGGCATCGGACAGCCGCCGATCGAGGGGAGCGGGTTGCCCGGATCCAACCATCAGGAGTCGCCACTCAAGGCCGGTGAATTCTTTCTCGGCTATCGCGACGAGACCGGCGAGTACCCGCCCATGCCGCAGCCGGAGATACTCGGCCGGAACGGTTCTTACGTCGTCTTTCGCAAGTTGCACCAGCGCGTCGCCGCGTTTCGCCAGTATCTGAAGGCGAACGCCTCGGGCTTCAACGAGGAGGAGCTTCTGGCGGCGAAGATGATGGGCCGCTGGCGGAGCGGCGCACCGCTTGCGCTATGCCCGATCCGCGACGATCCCGAACTCGGCGCCGACCCGCAGCGCAATAACGATTTCCTCTTCAACGACGAGGAT
>JASHVB010000655.1 GCA_030039695.1 Acetobacteraceae bacterium | reverse complement strand
ACTGGAGGTCTCGTCGCATCCTGACGCCGGACGGTCCAGGCTCCAGACAGGCGATGGCCTCCGAGAAGACCGTTACCGGATTTGCGTTTCGACATCATGGACCTCTTTCGATCCGACCTGTGTGGTGACAGTCAAATATTCCACGCGCGATCGCGCAGCCGATGCACCCCACGGTCAAGCATCCGGCTGCTGTCGAGCACGACCTTGTTCGAGTCCCATCGGCGCATCCGGCTGTCTGTTGGCGATCGCGTCCGGGTCCTCCGTCCTTGACCACAGTCCAAGGGCGCGTCGAGCCGGGGGTGAGCAGCATGCAGGTCCCTCACCGTGAAGTCTTTCCTAAATCGCTCGTAGATCGGCAACAGAATTTCTCTCACTTAGGTTCCTGGACCGGCGTGACGCGCAATCGCGCAAGTCTCAGAGCGGTTCGCGGTGCCAGAACAGATCTTCCTGATCACGGGCCAGCAGTGCGGCTCTGTCGAACCAGCTTTCCGCACTCGTCGCCCGCTCAAGCAACTTACCGTTGGGGACGATCTCGCTCTTCCTGAGATATAGCGCGGCGACGTTCCGTTGAAAACTGTGCACGCCGCCGAGTGTGGACATCTCGCCCACCGTGACAAGTGCGTCCTCCTTGTCACCGAGAGCAGCAAGACCGACGGCGCGTTCCGCGGCGGAACCCACCCGCGCTATGCTCCCGCTGGGCTTTTTTTCAGACGCCAAACCCTAAGCGAAACACGCCGCGGCCTCGCTAAAATTCACCTCCCACGACGAGAAGCCCGGTTTTCAACGAGGTAGGCGGCGCTTTGCCCGCACCTCCAAATCCTAGCCGCGCGCGCTGGACCGGTTGATGCGATTTGAACCACACGCAGATTCCCTGTCTGCCCCTGGCGTGGAACGCAGATTCACAAAAAGACGGGAATGCAGTTGTACCGCAATGATGGAATTGCCGGTTTGAGAGAACGTTTCTCTGCTTTGCCGTTGGAGCTCCGGCGCCCTCGGCGGCGCGATCGCGGCAACTTTGGTCCAAACGCGACAGACGCGGACAATTCTCCCTGCCCGTTGTGCGAGTACTCGGTCATGGTTCGCTCTGGACAGAGACAGGGGGATCATATGTCGCACCACAATTCTGGACCCCTCGTTGGCTTTCCAAACGGCGACGGTCGCCTGGATTCGACGAACCTTTATGCGTTTCCCAAGCCAGGCGGTGCGACCAGGTCTATCCTGCTCATGGAGGTGCGTCCCTCGTTCAGCATCGATCCACCTGGATCGACCACCTCGATTCCCTTTGCTCCCGAGGCAATCTATGAGTTGCGGGTCAACACCGACCGGGACAACATTACCATTTCGACCTCCGGGATCGATTTCTCGCCTTTCACCTCAGACGAGCACCCGCGTTGCTGCCGGTCCGCATCGTGTCCGCATTCCGGTGTAGGAGACAGAGCAGGTTGAGAGGGAGCTGGGAACGACTTTCGTCGGCGGACCACTTAGACCAAGACGTTCGTCACTCAGGAGACAGATATGACCGATGCCGCAAGCGCCAAGCAAATTCGCCTCGAGCAGCACTCGCGATCTTACTGGACGGTCACGTTCGACATACCGCCGCTCAACATCTTTGGGCCACGGAACGTTCCGGAGATGAACGAGATCATCACGGCGCTCGAAACTGACGAACATGTAAAGGTGGTCGTGTTCGACAGCGCCGTCGAAGGCTTTTTTCTGACCCATTATGACTTCCTCGCAAAGCTCGAAGACTCGACAAGCCTGCCGCCGGGTCCAACCGGTTTGCCGCCGCTGCCAGACATGCTGGTGCGGCTCAGCCGTGCGCCGATCGTCTCCATAGCCTGCATTCGCGGGCGTGCCACCGGAGTTGGAAGTGAGCTCGCGCTGGCGAGCGACATGCGCTTCGCAAGTCGCGAGAAAGCCATCTTGTCGCAATGGGAAGTCGGAGCTGCTTTGGTTCCCGGTGGCGGCCCGATGGCGCGATTACCTCGCTTGATCGGCCGAGGACGCGCGCTTGAAGTCCTACTCGGCGCGGACGACGTGTCCGGGGAGGTTGCCGAATTGTATGGGTATGTCAATCGTGCTCTGCCGGACTCCGAGCTCGGGTCATTTGTCGACGCATTGGCGCGGCGGATTGCCTCGTTCGACAAGTACGCCATCGCGGAGACAAAGCGCCTGGTCGATGTGGCGAGCTTGCCGGCCGACGCCGAGATTGCGCCTGAGTGGGATGCATTTCTTGCCTCTCTCCAACGCCCGGCCGGCAAGATGAGGATTAAGGCGCTGATGGAACGCGGCTTCCATAAGGCAGGAGATGCGGAGAATCGGCTAGGTTTTTATGTTGGTGAGCTGGGTCGCTGACCTACGCAATTTGATTGATGCAGGGTTCGGAGCCAGCCGCTGCCTCCGCCTTCAAAGCGTTCCTCCGATCGAAAGCCGTCCGGACGTCTGGTGTCGCGATGAATGAACGCCGAGAACGCGGGGGTGTTTGCCGTAAAGCGATATTGCGAAGCGTTCGCCCAGGTATGGTCACTTTGCCTGTTTTGTTTACGGTGGATCGAGACGGTCTCTCGGTGCTGAAGCACACTGCCCGACGGGTTCTGGCGAATGGAGAAACACCACATCCGAATTGGAGGCGTCTGTGAACCAAGTACAAGTCGAGCAGAGAAGCTATCAGATGCCGCCTCAGGATGGGTTTACCATCGCATGGTTTCTCACTGTCGCCGACATCGAGCGATCGGCTCGATTTTACGAGACGATCTTTGCGGCCGCATCCTGAGCAGAGGCGACAGCAGCGGCGCGCCGGGCTACATTCAGATCGCGAACACGTGGCTCATTGTCAACGTCGGAGGCTGCCCAACACCTGCAAAACCATCGGTAACGCTCATCGCCCCCGCCGACCCCGATTCAGTCAGCAGCTTCATGCATATCCGTGTTGGAGATATTCAAGCGTGCTATGAACTATGGCGAAACCGAGGAGCCGAGTTCATCACAGAGCCAAACGACAACTACGGCGAGACGTTCTGCTACATTCGCGACCCTGATGGTTATATTATAGAAGTTGCGCAAAGCAAGCCTGGCTTCGCTTACAGCCAAAAAAAGAACCTCTTGCGTCGGTCTCGCTCACCGTCCCGGGGAGAAAGATGGAGCAATGATTCGGATCAGCGAACTGAAGGCTGAGCCGGCAAAGCTGATGACGCTACGCAGCCGACGTCCATCGGAGGTGCAGAGAAAAAGAGAGATGCGATCATCAAGCTCGCGGCTTGTCGAGATGGCGCTGTTTTTGCGTGTAAGTTCTCAGGCGATAGTGGCTAGGAACGTCACCGTCAAGGCGAGGAAGACCTGCAAGTCGTTGACGGGACGACCACTTTGCATCTGTTGACCGAGGACGGGCTGCGATCAGTTGTACTCAGCGCCGACGCAGGCTGAGGTCGCCACCACTCAGTCATACGGAGAGATCAACGGTCGCCTCCCATGAGTATGATAATGCTATCTTCTTGGCCCAGGAACTCAGCAGGCCCAATTGGTTGATGGCGATCAGCCTCCCTACTGTCGGTGTTCATCTGAACGGTCGGACCTCTGCTACACGACGGGCCGGAACAAGCGCCGACTCAGTGCTCGGTGCACTCGTCGACCGTGCCCTCGGCGATCCATCTTACTGGGGCATGAACCGCGTCAGCCTCCTTCATCACCCACTGGCGAGCTTCGTCCAGAGAGTTGAACAGCCGCATCGCAGGCGCACGCAGCTTGGCTGCGGATTCAGCAACGAAAGACGCAAGGTAATCACCTCCGCGCAGCTCGATCCAGGCAAGCAACTGGTCATCCGATGGCATAGCCAGCTCCCAATGGTGCAGTGCAGCATTCTAGCCCAGATGCGGCCCGTCGCAAAGCTGTCACAATTCAAGCCGTGGACGCGAGCGACCCTGGGCCGCGAGGAACCCCGGAACCAACATCAGAGTCAGGCACGCCAAACCCAGCCGGATCAGCGGTAACCTCACGAGAAGCTCCGTAGCGCTCCGAGACCCACAGTCTAGCGGGGGACATTTGGTCGGTGCCGGTCCGACGAGGTCGCTGCAGTCGTTGACCAGCGATGCAGTCGCCAACCTCGTCCTGGCAAGAGATCCTCACGACGGCGATCCAGTCCATCGGTGATACGCCGGACGAGAGCATTCCACGGCAGGGCTGATCCACTCCGGTGGAAGCGTCATCGCGCGTCAGCCCGTCGTCGTCAGGACCAGCCGGGGGTTTCTTCGCCCGTAGGGCTGTGGAATAGAACCACTCTTGCCACAGTCGGTGCCACCTCATGGCCAATCGGGGAAGTCGAATTCCTGCAAGGTAAAAGGGGCGAGCCTCGTTGGCATTGGTCATCGGGCCTCGCCCCCGTTGCTGTTGGTCCGAAGAGGCATGCCGTGCCGCTAGCAATCCTTGTGCCAAGCACAAGCGCGCGGCGGTCCGAGCCCACGTGCTGCACGTCACGGATTGAACCGTACTCAACGCGGCTCGCTTGCCCCTGGCTGCCTGCACTCGATCAAGTTGCCCCTCAGGCCCGGGTCGATCGGCCTTTGGCTCATTCTGCAGTCCGACAAGAGTATCTCATCAGTGCGCTTGGCCGAGGCGATCGGTGTCAGCGAACCCACCACCTGCGTATGGACAATGCGCTGCGGCTGTTGATGATCCGCGAGCATCAGTTCGACGGCACCGTCGAGTCTGTGTCAGCTTTCGGAGAGTGGACGATCGCAGGTGATCGATATGCGTCGGGGGCGGCCAAAATGTCGGACCGACGCAGTGTGAACTTTGATCCGCTGCGCATCCGGAAGCCGGGATTCCGATTTCAGCCAGTTGGTGCTGCGATGTAAATGTCTGATTTTGACCAGGAGCGGACTGGCAGTTGTTACCGACCCAAACCAACCGTATAGCAGCCTTTACAGATCAAACAGGTTACGGGACGGTCAATGCGACGCTGGGCCAACGGCTCTGTGCGGAGCCTGCCGTTGCAGGTGGAGGAAGGTCTTGGCCGTGATCCCTCCGCCGGCGTTGTATGTTTCTTCCGTGGACCCAGCGGCTCACCGATCAAGGCGATCTTGCACGACGGGGTCGGTCTCTCGCTATGTTCTAAACGTCCTGACCGGGGGCGATTCATCTGGCCCCAGACGGTGGACGGCGTGGTGTACCTGACCATGCGTCAGGCGAGTTATTTGCTGGAAGGCTTGTAGAAATATTCCCCCTAGTGAGTCCGACGGATCGTTAGCCGAGGCGATCGAGGCAGTCGACGCCCAACCAGGGGGTGACCAACCAGCAAAGCCTTCGGCTCCAATACGTGCTTCGCCAGCGCGCTCGGGAGCTACGGTTGAGGTTCCAATCGGGGTCGCTACCGTTCATCGATTTTAGTGCAGTCGGCGCAAGATCTGACGGAACCCGTTTTCTCCTCGACCTTCTGCAATTCGTCGAGACTTTTGATAAGAAGCAGCTACGTGATCTGTTCGATCGCCGAGAGACGGTTCGAGACGCGGCCCGGTCTGGCTCGGAGAATGGGAGCAATTCTTGTGTCATGATTTCGGATGTCGCCGTTTGTGTGCGGATTCTCACCGCCGTTCACATGTGCAGGTGGTAAATGTGGCGCGCGAGGGTGGGATGGTGCGGCGGAAATCTCGCTCAGCGGCACCGGGTGCGACCGAGCGATCCGGCGGAGCGTGCGATTACTGCCAGGGCACGTGGTCGAGGAAGTGCAGCACGTCCTCGTTGAACTGCCCTGGATCTTGCAGGAACGAGAAGTGGCTCACTTCGGGCTGGATCAGCAGCCCGGAGTCGGAGATGCTCGACGCCATGAAATCGGTGTTCTCGCGCTTGATCGCCTCGTCATGGTCGGCATCGACGATCCAGGTCGGCACGTGAATCGAGGCAAGGTCGGCTGCTGTCCAATGTGGCTGCGTCGCCCACATCTTTTCGATCTCGGCCAGGAAATCCTGATAGCCGTCCGGTGTGGGCGACAGCGTCCGGTACTCACGCTCCGCCCGCGCAATATAGGCATTGAAGACCGGGCTCTTTGAAATGTCCGCGACCCCCGAAGGGTCAGCATTGGCGGCGAAGGCGAACAGCTTGTTCACCCGCTCGGGGTGGTGCATCGCAATGTCGAGCCCGATGATCGCGCCGTCGCTCCAGCCGACGATCGCGGCCTTACGAACGTGCAGATAGCCCATCAGAGCAAGCACGTCTGACGCCATCAAATCGTAGCCGTACGGCTTGGCGTCCCGGGTGCTGCGGCCGTGGCCCCGGCTGTCCATGACGATCACCTCGTAGCCGCGCTCGAGCGCGCGCACCTGGTTGCCCCAGTAATTGGCGTTAGCCAGGCCGCCGTGCAACAGGATGACCGGGTGGCCGGCACCAAAAACCGCGTACCAGATCTTGATGCCGTTGACGGATGCGAGCCCGCTCTGCTCTGGCGTCGGCAGAGTGGGTGTTGGCGGCAGCGTGAGCCATTGCGGTGTCGCCGCCATCGCAGTTCGTGCAAGCAACAGCAACACGAGAGCGAGCCAACGGATCATCGTTTCTTCCGATCGCAACAGGTGGGCTTGCCTCGCGCCGTTAAAACGTTCCACCGTGTCATGGCAATCTGACATCAAGCCAAAGACTACCGGAGGCCAGGCCGTGACAGCAATCAAACTCGAGTCATGGTCCGTCACTCATGTCGTGCGTCACCCCCAGCTGAAGGAAAAGATGCCTCCTTTCCTTGGCCGAACGCTGCGCTCACAGACGACCCGGTATTAGCGTCCAAAGAGCCGCGGATTGAGTGCGACAGGCGTCCCCGGCCCAACCGGAACCGGATTCGCGCCGCCGCCCTAGAGGTTCGGAATATACAGTTCACGGTACACCGGCATCTGGCGCGCTTGCCAGAAGCTTCGCCAGTAGCTGGCGCAACTCCGTCGGAACGAACGGCTTCTCCAGGATCGGTCGTGCGGCACGGGCCAGGAAACGGTGAGACGAGGCGCTCAGGGTGTCAGCCGTGATGAATGCGGTGCGCGCACACAGATGCGGCCGGTGCTCGGCCATCCAGTCATACAAGCCAGGCCCGTCCAGCCCGGGCATCCGCAGGTCACACAACACCACGTCGTAGTC
>JASHVB010000654.1 GCA_030039695.1 Acetobacteraceae bacterium | reverse complement strand
TCAGCGAGGCGCTCGCCAGCCTCTACTCGGACAAGCACGGGATGGGCTTTTTATGCGTCCGCATCGGCAACTACGGCACGCACCCGATCGACAGCCGCCGCCTCGCGATCTGGGTCAGCCCGCGCGACCTGACCCAGCTCGTCCGGATCGGCCTCGAACACCCCGATGTCCGCTACGAAATCGTCTACGGCGTCTCGCGTAACCAGCGCTCGTGGTACGACAACTCCAACGCCTATCGCCTCGGCTACAAGCCGCAAGACGATTCCGAACCGCAAGCCGCCCAGGTCCTCTCGACCGAAGCCGGCCAGCCGAAAAACCCAATCGCCGAAAAATACCAGGGCGGCACGTTCCCCGCCGAGGAATACGACGCCGCCACGGAGCGTGAGTGAGCGAGTGGGGTGGACGGACTATCCGCTAAGGATGGCCATATCGCACAGCTTCGCGGTCACTGGGCCGGCTTATGGGTATCACGAGTCCGGTCGGCCATCTCCTGCCCGGCTGCGGCCCAATTGCCGCGGACCAGTGCGTCGAGCGCGCGCCTGGTCTGCCGCGTCACCTGGTCGGCGTGGGCGATCGCGGCCTCCAGTTCGCCGTAGTCGAAGCGCTGCCGCTCGATCCGGGCGAGCGGGGGCAGCGCTGGAGCCGGCAACGCGGTCGGCGCGATGATGAGCGGCGGCTGGCCACGCCCGCGCCCCAGCTCCGGCCTCTCGGGCTGCCGCACGACAGCGGCGAGCCGTGCCAGGCCTGCCAGCCCGAACAGTCGACACTTCGCGCGGTGCGTGACCTCAACCGCGACCCCGGCGGTGAGGAGGCTGTCGAGCAGGCCGATTGCATTCTTGACCGCGAGGCCCAGTCCCCTGGCAAGCGTGGTGGCGCAGACCAACGGCACCGCGGCGAGGAGATCGACCACGGCGGTTGCGGGCGAATGGCGCCGCCGGCCGGCGACAGAGGCGCGCGCCGCGAATCACGCGCTCTCGAGCTCGAGTAAGATCTGACGCGCGCCCGCTGCCTCGGCGGACACGGCGTGGAGGAAGTGGATCATCCAGGCGTCCCGCGCCGACGGGGTATCGGCCATGAGCGCCGCGGCACCGGTGTCGCGCTGACGCTAATTGGGGACCGGGAAGAACCTGGGGGTGATCAGCCCGTCGTCGCAATTCGCCTATCGTCATTCGCTGCAATCTTCATCTCAGGCTTAAGTTCGATGTAATTCGGGAGGCGGCCGGGTCCGGTTCCGGTGTCCGGGAGAATCCGCCTGCCGCCGCATCCCGCGCGCCCCGTCTGAGGCAGCAGCGTGAATGGCAAGCACGCTGCGGCAGACGCCGGCATGCGGTTGTGCCGAACCGCACGGTGACCCGCTGCAGACGGTCGGCAACACCCAAATGGGCGGACGTCGTGCCCATCAGCACCAGGTTGCCAACCTCCGCAACGAGAAATATGTTGCGGTTTGGCGCCAGAATTTCCCCCGTTTGGTCTCCTATGCGAGGCGCTAGTCGCCAAGCGTTACAGAGGCAGTTGTGCAGCCATGCAGCGTCCAAGATTCATAATTGGAATCAGTGGCGCAACTGGCATTGTATACGGCGTCAGGTTATTGCAGGTGGCGCGTGTGCTCGAGCTCGAGACCCATCTGGTCGTCACCAAGGCCGGGGAACGTACTCTGGCTTACGAGACCGGGATGAGCCTTCACGATCTGCGTAGCATGGCGGACCACACCTATCCCGACGCCGATATCGGTGCCGCAATCGCTTCGGGCAGCTTTCCCACCATCGGGATGGTTGTCGCACCCTGCTCGGTGCATAGCTTGGCCGAGATCGCCCATTGCACCACCGATGGCCTTTTGACCAGGGCCGCAGATGTTTGTCTCAAGGAGCGGCGCCGGCTCGTGCTGCTGTTCCGCGAAACGCCGCTGCATGCCGGTCACATTCGAAGCATGGCGGCAGCAACCGAAAATGGCGCGATCATTTTTCCACCCGTCCCGGCCTTCTACACGCACCCGACCACCGTGGCCGATATAGTAGACCATACCGTGGGCCGCGTGTTGGATCTGTTTGGTCTGGATGCGGGTTTGGTTCAGCGATGGACCGGGCAGGACAATGGGCGACGCTAGCAATTAGCGTTCGCTAGCAGGCCGCGACTATCCAGAGTTGCAGAACCGGAGGATATCATGAGCGATGCCGACCACGCCTATACCCCACCTGACAGGGCGGCCATGACAACACTACCTCCACAGGTCGCGGAATATCTCGACGGGACAAACCTGCTTGCCAAAACACAGGCCTTGCGTATTTCGACAGTCGATGCCGAGGGCTGGCCGCATGCATCGCTCCTAAGCGCGGGAGACATGCTGGCGATGCCATCGGGAGGAATTCGCTTTCTGGTTTTTGCCCAGTCCGTCACCGCCGCCAATCTGATGCGCGATAGCAGGATTACCGTGACACTCTCGCTTGATGGCGGGATGTGTGAACTGCGCATGAAGTGTCGCCGGCTCGCCGATGCCTCACCCGACGTCATGCTTGCCGGCTTCGAAGCGGAGCTGGTCGAGGTGCGCATGCATAAGGCACCCTACGCTACCGTCAGCGGCGGCGTCACCTTTGTGCTGCATGAGCCGCAGCGGGTGCTACAGCGCTGGAACAAACAGGTCGAGGAACTGCGGAACGCGACGTGAGCGCGGTCGGGGGTGTAGTGAAAAATTCCAGCGGCAGGACGAACCGATGAGATGTTACCAGGATCTACGCGAGTTCCTGACAGTGCTTGAGCAGCAGGGCCAGCTTTTGCGCATCAAGGATGAGGTCAGGTTCGAGCCCGACCTCGCCGCCGCCGCCTGCGCTCTAGCGCAAATCGGCGATGGGGTTCCGGCCATTCTGTTCGACAAGATTGCCGGCTGCACCGAGGCACAGGTGGTGATGAATGTCCATGGTTCGTGGCCCAACCATGCTTTGGCGCTTGGCCTGGACAAGGAGACATCGCTGCGCGATCAGTTCTTTGAATTCGTGCGGCGCTTCAAGCTGTATCCTGGCAAGCTCGAGCGCGTCCCCGCAGCCCCCTGGCAAGAGGTCACGGTAGACAGGGATATCAATCTGTTCGACCTGCTGCCGTTGTTCCGGCTGAATCGCGGTGATGGCGGGTATTACATCGACAAGGCCTGCGTTGTCTCACGAGACCCGGACGATTGGGACAATGACGACGTCGAAAATGTCGGGGTCTACCGTCTGATGGTGAAGGGGCCGAACCGGATTGGGATTCAACCCGTGCCGCAACACGACATCGCCATCCATTTGTCCCATGCCGAGGCATGCGGCGAAGACCTGCCTGTTGCGATCTCGATCAGCAACGAGCCCATCATTCTGCTGATGGCGGCGACGCCCCTACTGTACACGCAGTTGGAATACAAGATGGCCGCGGTGATGCAGGGCGCCCCTTACAAGGTCGTCAAGACCGACAAGGGACTCGACATTCCATGGGGCTCCGAGTATGTGCTGGAAGGCCGCATTCTCGCAGGGCAACGCGAAATGGAGGGCCCCTTCGGCGAGTTTCCGGGCTACTATTCCGGTGGTCACAGATATCCGGTTATCGAAATCGACCGGGTCTCACATCGCAAGAATCCGATCTTCGAGTCCGTCTATGTCGGCAGGCCTTGGGCAGAACTCGATTTCCTTCAGGCGATGACCACCAGCGCTCCGATCTTCGTCCAGCTAAACCAGATGTTTCCCGAGGTAGTGGCCGTCAACGCGCTCTATACCCACGGCCTGGTGGTGATCGTATCGACGCGAGTGCGCTATGGTGGCTTTGCCAAGTCTGTCGGCATGGGTGTGCTCACGACGCCGCATGGGCTAGGCTATGCCAAGTTCGTGATTGTCGTTGACGAGGACGTCGACCCGTTCAACCTCAATCAGGTCATGTGGGCGATATCCGTGCGGGCCAATCCAGCGGGCGACGTGGTGATCATCCCCAATCTTGCGGAGAATCTGCTCGATCCCGCCGGTGATCCCAGTGGCATGGCTCACAAGATGATTATCGACGCCACCACGCCGAAGGCACCGGACAGACGCGGTGACTACGGTAAAGTCCTGGATACGCCCGAACAGACCGACGCGTGGCGCGACAAATTGCTGCCGCTGATCAAGGCTCTCAGGAGATGAGTAGCACCATGAATTCGCTGCCCCTCCCCATTTGCCCACGATGCCGATCTGCGACGACGAAGGTTCGCAGTAATTCACCGATCTCAGGCGTTTGGACCGTATACGGCTGTGACACGTGCTTTTATACTTGGCGTTCGACAGAACCAGCGGAAAACACGAGTCCTGACCGGTATCCCGAGGTATTTCGGCTAAAACCTCAGGATCTCGAGGAGCTCCCGGTAGTACCCTCCATTCCGCCGGTCCGCCAGCGAACGAGCTAACCCTAGCCCATGTTTCCCTCTGCGACCCGAAAGCTATTGATTTCGTTAGCGGTAGCATCGCGGTTTGTCACTACGGGGCTACACGATGGTCTGGCCCGGGATTGGCGGGGTTGGCGGCTCGAGGTGCTCGATGCCGAGGGCGCGAAGTACGGTTGCGGCGCGCTGTGAGCCACGAGTGACGGAACGCTTGGTGGTTTATTGCCAAGATCGATGTCGACGACACTGAGGGATTTGAGAGTGGTCAGCGCGGCGGTTGCGGAGAGATCGATGCCGGCTTTCTGCAGGTGATTTTCGATGGCGCGATGTAACAGATGGGGTAGGGCCGCGACGAAAATATGCGCCTGCACCCGGTGCCGGGTTTGATGATACACGACTCGCATGTCGATGACGTCCTTGAGATTGGCGAAGCAGCGCTCAACTGACGACCGAGATTGAGAATGGTGCGATGGCGGATCTTACCGTTCTGCCAAACAGCTTCGACGACCCGCACATACTCGTGCTTGACACCCTGGCCGCCAGCGGCGCGAGCGACGCGGAGGAACATCGCGGGACGCGCTCGAATCTGTCCCGTCGCCGATAGCAAGTAGAATCCCAAGCCTACCGTCCCGAAGAAGTGCGTGTCCGCCATCACCAACGGCAATCACCAACTTTGAATTCGCTACTGCGATGCGACTGACTGCACGGAGGTCGAGATACAGCTTTACCCGCGGCGCTTAGCCTGAGACGCTGCGTGAGTTTCGCGGCGCACCGCAGCCAGAGTTGGCGCGGATGCATGCGACACGATTTCGTTGACCGCTCTCTCAACGAAGGCGGTCGGAATGGTTGGCCGTGCTGCCCGGATGATCAAGGAACAACAGATGCGCTGGAACAGATGGACAGTTCAGCCATTTGTTGACGTTCGTATGGCATGGCCGCTTACCAGCCGCCTCTGCCTCTTCCTTCGGCGAAACGCCACTACGCTTAGATCGCGACTGGTGTTGACAGGCACGACCAATCGTGACCTCTGGAAACCGTCGCGCTGCGGGGAAGCCGGTGTAAATCCGGCACGGTCGCGCCACTGTAACCGGCCGTTGCGTCCATTGGCGCAGCGACCGGGAGTCAGACCTTCCACTGCGACATGAGCAACACCAAGCGGGACGCGATATCCCGAGGAGATGCATCCATGGCTCAAGCGACCCCGAAGATTTCTGCCACCGTCGTTACGGGCTTTCTTGGTGCCGGCAAGACCAGCCTGATCCGGCACATGCTCGAGCGCAGCGGCGGTCGTCGGCTGGCGCTTCTGATCAACGAGTTCGGCAGCCTTGGCATCGATAGAG
>JASHVB010000653.1 GCA_030039695.1 Acetobacteraceae bacterium | reverse complement strand
GAATCCGTGTTGCACGATTGGGGTCAGCGCGACAGACTGGACGCAATCGCCTCCGAACCCTGGACGGGATCCTCAGAACGCTGGACGGCATCGTCTCAGAGTGCTGGACGGGATCAGATTAGAATGGTGGACGGCTTCAGCTCAGAATGGCTGGACGGCTTGCTCAGGAATCTGCAAGATCGGAGCTGTTGGTTGCTTCGACGTAGGCCGCCACCGCCGGAGGGAGCGCTGGAGAATTCGGCGGGTCAGGGGACGGCGGCATGAAAGAAAGCCTCGCCGGTGAATCGCTCAGGTCACCTAGGATCACTGTCTGCCAAGCTTGGCGGAGAATGGGGTGATTGGCGCGTTGTATCCTGTAAAGAACTGCAAATCGGCCGGCTGGAGGCCGTGGCGGTCCGCGTCCCGTCGGCTCTCAACGCCAGTGCCAGGAAGGGTGACGATCTTTGTTGGCTCGAGCGTGGTGCCGGCGTTCTGCGCTCAGCACTCCAAATCACTGGGTGAACCGAACCCAGTCGCTCGCTGTGCGGTCGATGGCAAACTCGCCGTCCCAGCGGCTGAGAATGCGCCCGCGGACGACTTGGTCAAAACGAATGAGGGGATTGAACAGATGCGGCCGCCGAGCAGGTAGGCTGTTTAACAAAGCCTACCAACCAGCAACTTCGTCTTGCGCGCGATCAAGCTCGGCGACGCCTGGGCGACTGCCGGCGGCCATCAAGAATCATCTGGATGGCGCGACGATCAGTCCGGCTTGTCACGGATCCAAAGAAACTCAGGAGACTGCCGGCAGGCCATGGAGGTGTGGGGCGAGGACCTGTGACGACTCGTCCTGCCCGCGACACAAGGCCTGGCGGAGGTGACAGCCGTGCAAGACGTAAGCACACAGGCTCGGCCAAGGTCTCGCGAAGCCGGCAGGAACGAGGTGAAGTGGCTAGGCTAGGTCCGCTATGAGCTGATGCGCGGTTCTGAGATCCGCCGTCCCAAATCCCTCGGTAAAGCCGTTGTACAAGGAGACAATCATCTCCCGCGCGCGCTCCTGTTCTCCGCTCTCCACCTGCAGGCGAGCCAGGTCGATCGCTGCTCGGAGCTGCAGGGCAAGCGCAGATTGCTCCTGCGCGATGGCGATCGCTTCGGTCAGGCAGTCCATAGCCGCGGCCCGATCCGGTTGCGTCATAGACATCAATATCCGTGCCTTGGTCCGTAACATTTCGGAAAGATTGAACTTCGCTCCACAATTCGTGGCGCGCACGATCATATCGTCAATCGCAAGCAGCGCTTCGGTGAAGCGCCCGGTTCTTCGTAGACCCTCCGCCAATGCACAAACAACTTCAGTTAACAGGACATTGTACTGTTCTTTGTTCAAAGTTTCCAAGGCGGTCCGCAGCAGACCAAGACCGGCTTCGGTCTCGTTGCGGGCGATCGCGAGTTCTCCCTTCAGTGCAATGCCTGCGGCTCGGTACGGATCCAGCGAATGGCGTCCGGCATATGCGATTAACTGGTCAATTAGGTTGTCCAGTCGTGCCAATTCCCCAGACCAAAGGAAGACCGTTGCCGCAAAGACCAACGAAGTGCAGGCCGACACGGGATGAACCTGATTTGCTGCGTCATCAATGACCAGTCGGGCCATGTCCAGTGCTTGGTCGAAGAAGCCTCGCAGCCAAAGAACTCTTGCGAGGTTCACACGCGCGCGAGTGCGCTGATCAGCACCGAAAGAGTTGATGTTGGTCGTAGCAAACTCGACCGCGAGCGCCTCACCACGCTCGCAATGCCGTTGCGATTCGGCCTGATTTCCAAGCCCATGATGAGAAATTCCAAGGAGCCACTCTGCACATATAATGCCCGCGGGGCTCCCAGTAGCCTGCGCGACTGCACTGGTCCGTTCGGCCACTGCCATGGCGCTGTGGAGGTCGCCAAGGCGCGTGAAGAACAGGTTCAGGCCTCCAAGGAAGCGCAATTGTCTGGTATAATCCTCGAAGGTTTCCGCAAGCGCCAGTCCACGCTCAATAGCCATTCTAACCTGGTCGCTATGCCCTTTGGTGAACATCGACGACAGTGCAAGGGCCTCTTGAAGTATCATCTCGTGCCTGGTGCCTCGACCAGCGTCATCGAGAGCTGCGATCGCCCTATCGCACCAGTACCGGCACTCCTCAAGCAGCGACAGGCCGATGAACAACGGCGCAGCAAAGGCGGCGAGTTGGACGCCTATCCTGACGTCACCACGATCGGACAGGGCCCAGCCGATGGCAGCTCGAACATTGGCAATAAATGGGCTGTACGCGCTGAGGTCGTGGTCTCCGAAGCTCGATTGGATGACTTCGTCGTGTTCAAGAAACTCGAGGTAAGTGATCGCATGCTGCCGGGAAACTCGATCCGCTTCGCCATGCTTGGCAAGCTTGTCTGCCGCGTAGGCCCTGGTGGTATCGAGCAGTCGATAGCATGTAGACCCGTTGATAACGCTTGGTGATATAAGAGACTTCGCGACCAGGCCTACGATCGCGCTAACCACCTCCGCAGCGTCCGTGCTGCCATCGGACACAACAGAGCAAGCTGCCTGAAGCGCAAAGTCACCAACAAATACCGACAGGCTTCGGAGCACCAACTTTTCGGTTTCCGAAAGCAAATTGTAACTCCAATCGAGCATCGCATTCAAAGTCTGATGCCGTGGCCGTGCGGTACGACGGCCCTGCCAGAGGAGCTTAAAACGGTTGCCGAGGAGATCTTCAGTTCCTTGAATTCCGTAGGAGCCGACTCGACCTGCCGCGAGTTCGAGGGCAAGCGCGATTCCATCCAGGCTCTGGCAAATCCTGGCGACGGCCGTCGCGTCGGTGTCGCGCAACCCGGATTGATAACCACTCGCCGCAGCACGTTCCATGAAAAGCTGAACAGCCGGATATTTCAACGCATCCTCTGCTGTCAGGTCGGGATCGTTTGGCGGACACTCGAGCGCGTACAACAAGTGGACCCGTTCTCCGTCCACCCGCAGAGCCTCGCGGCTGGTGGTCAGGACGTGCGCTTGTGGTGCCTCGCTGACAATGCGTTCAGCCAGTGGCGCCACAACCTCAATCACGTGCTCACAGTTGTCGAGGACGAGAAGGATTTTCTTGTCGCCGATAAATGCCAGCAAACTGACGAGAGGGTCCCGGGTCTGCATCATCAACCCGAGAGTTGACGCGACCATGGTCGGCACAAGTTGCGGATCGCTCAGCGCCGCCAGATCAACGAAGAACACCGCTCCGCCGAAACGGTCCGAGAGCGCGTGGGCAACCGAGACGGCGACAGTGGTCTTCCCCATGCCGCCGGGGCCGACAATGCTGACGAAGCGCCAAACCATCAACTGTGCGGAGACGACATTAATCGCATCATCGCGCCCAATGACACGCGTCAACCTGGGTGGCAGCTTTTGGACCCGATCGGCAACGGAAGGCTCAGTCCGCGCCAGCGCAAGCCCCAACGACGAACGTGTCACCGGCGCGACAAAGGAGTATCCCCGACCGGGGACATTTACGATGTAGCGGGCGCCGTCGCGCCCATCCCCCAGCAGCTTCCGAAGATTCGCGATATGAATGCGGAGATTGGCTTCGTCGACCGTCACGTCCGGCCAGACGCACGCCATGAGTTCGCTGTGCGGGACGACTTCGCCAGCTCGCTCAATCAAAGCAATCAGTATGTCGAGGGAGCGACCTCCCACTGGAAGTGACGCGGCCCCTTTTGTCAGTAGCCTCTGCTGCCGATCTAAATGGAACGGGCCGAACACAATGGCAGTAGTCCGCCGGGCACCCTCAGTCTCCTTCATACGTGATCGGCCTTCCTCAAGCGGATCAGTTTACCCGGGTGCGGTAGAGGCCGTCCACAATCTGCACCCTCCTTGGACAGCGGACTCAGCTAATCCATTGCGGTGATTGGTAAATCCAGGAAATTCAGGGACGCGCAGCGCGACACCGCGGTCTGCGGCGACGCCGCCTTCACACGCGCCGGTGCAACCCCAGTGGCCTTGAGCAGGGCCGCAGCCAGTCCGTCGTCGCCGACGCGAACGATCCCGTCCTTGCCTGCCGCCCCGATCGTGGCGTGCTGCTGCCCGTCAAGCCCATAGGGCACGTCGCACCATGCGAGCGCCAGGCTGGCTCACCGGCGGCCGTCCTCGAGTCGCTTGCGCAGCGCCAACGCGAGGATTGGGCGGAACGGTGCATTCCGGGTTTGTGGCGCGATGCTGTTGATCTGCATGTTTTCCTCCGTACCCCTGCTGGGCGAACCGCTGTCGGAGTGCGAATCTGGGATCGCTGCAGCCGGCGATACACGCGCACCGCAGGCGACGCTGGCAGTCGGGAGGGAGTCAAGCCGCGGACCGATCACGTGTTGAAGGTATCCCCCTCCCGGCAATAGCTCTACTCGATGAGGCTCGGAGGTCTTGGGGGAAGGGTATCCAGCAAAAAATGCCTTCATCCTTCAATCAGCCAACCAGCCTTGAAGTCAGGGTTGTACAAGGTCGTTGTCACGCCACCTGCTTCAGACGCAAAGCAGTCGCAACGGGTCTCGTGCTCGTCATTTCCGATGGAGGTCTACCCAGTGGTGTGTGTCGAGCTGTTCCCTCCAGACATTTACAATGAAAGGACGACATCGCAGGGCCATCCACAGAATCGGGTCAATCGTAAAGGTGGCGACTATGACCTCGTCGTTCTTGGCGGCGGCCCTGCCGGGCTGGTGTCGGCGATCACCGCGGCGACGCAGGGATACCACGTCGCACTGACGGAGCAAGGTTTGACCGGCAGGACTCGTGTCGATTTTGGTTGCGTGCCCAACAAGGCCCTTATTCGGTGTGCCCCAGCGCTTCACAAAGCGGGTCACGGCAATGGCTTTGGATTCAGGCCCGCCAACCCACCGCAGACGGATTTTATGACGGTTATGGAACGCGTTCGCCGCATGCGGTTGATAGGCCGAGCCGGCGACGCCGTCGAAGCGGTTGAAAAGATAGGTGCGGACGTGTATCCTGGCCGTGCTCGGTTCATTTCGTCACACGCCGTCGAAGTTGACGGTCGGGAGCTGCGCTTCCGCAAAGCGATCATCGCCACCGGGTCGCAGCCATTGTTGCCTTCGGTCGAAGGGTTGCGTGCCGACTGCTGTTTGACGGACGAAACGGTCTTCTCGCTGACAGTGCTGCCGGCGCGGCTGGTGGTCATCGGCGGCGGTCCGCAGGCTTGCGAATTGGCACAGGCCTTTCATCGTCTCGGGAGCGAGGTGGATCTGGTCATCGATTCGGATCGAATTTTGCCCAGCGAAGAGCGTGTGGCGGGGGCACTGATCCGTCGCCGGTTCGAGCAGCAAGGTTTGAGGCTGCATCTGGGCATGAAGCCCGTTCGAGCGAACGATCGCCGTCTGACGATTCAGAGCAAGGCCGACACGTGCGAATTGGCATACGATGCCGTGTTGTTCGGGACCGGTCGCAAGGCAAATATCGAGGGCCTGGATCTCGAGGCAGCAGGTGTGAGCTTGGTCAACCTTGATATTGAGGTGGACGAGTACTTGCGTACGTCGAATCCAGATATCTACGCCGCGGGTGATGTGGCATTCCCCGACATGTTCACGCGTGCCGCGACGGCGACCGCGCGTGTGTGCGTTGCCAATGCGCTCAGTGGCGTCACTCGGTCAGCAAGGGAGCTGGTGATTCCCTACTGCATTTATACCGACCCGGAGATAGCGCAGGTTGGCCTCACGCCAGGCCGAGCACGGCAGAAATCCCCCCCTATCGATGAGCATCGGCTCGACCTGACAAAGGTCGAACGGGCGTGGATCGATGGCGATGAAGACGGGTTCGCAGCGATTTACACGCGGCAGGGCACGGGCGAGGTCGTCGGAGCGCTGCTTATCACCGCAGACGCTGGCGGAATGATCAGCGAGTTGACGCTGGCGATCGCCAACCGAGTGCCGCTCGACGCGCTGACCAGAACCGTGCTCGGTTACCCAACCCACGCAGAGAAGTACCGCCGCTTGAGGAATGCCGCACCGGCCTGGGCGGACGGTTCCTCAGAGAGCTCCTGGAAGGCCATGCGGATCTGATCGGCGCATGCTGGCTTGCGGCGATTGAGCGGCAGGCTGTCCCACCTGCCGCGCTGACGTTCGGGCAGATTATCTGGGTTGCCGGGTCCAATGTAGCGTGTCCCGGCGAGCAAGCTGTCATACCGGTGGGTGTCTGCGCGGGCCTGTGGCGAGTTTTGCAGCGCGTCCAGCAGGGCTTCAATGCTGTCAGGGATAACAGGGGAATCAAAGGGCAGCACAGAGCTACACAGCTTGACTCATTGTTGGCAGCACCCAGAGAAGGACGCTCGGACCCAGACGCTGTCACCCCGTTCGAGGTCTGCCCGCGCAGACGCGACGCGGCAGCTCGCTGTCTATTTTCGCGACTTCGCCGCTCCGGCCGCGAGCAGTTCGGTGTGGCGCGCGTCGCGCAATGAGATATCGCGAGAACTCGCGAGATCGCCAATATTCGTGCCGCGTTGGACTGGCCATCTTCGCCGCAGGGCGACGTCGAAATAGGCATCGATATCGCGGCCTTCTACGCTGCCGTCTGGCTCCATATGTCGCTGGTGGCGGAGTGCCGGGCGCGCTGCGAGTGAGCCGTACGAGCGGCAATTACTCGCCACTCCCATGTCATTGCCGCACTTGGCGCGGCCCGGTACGTCTCTCCACGTTTCTCTAGGGCGTCGTACTCCGGTGCCATCAGGTCGCGCCGCGAATCTACTTGTTCGTCTGCGCAGAGCCTGTGCCGACGCTGTAGCCAGGTTCGGTCGTCAGTTCCTTTTGAGTTTTTGGATCGACCTCATTGCTGATGTGTGCACATCCCGTGCCGATGCTGTAGCCAGGCTCCCGCGGCAGCTCCTGCTGGCCCTTCACATAGTTTGGATTGCAGCCGTCATAGACACCGGCCGAAGAGGAACCGCGAGGATTCTGCGCATCAGGTGAGGTCCTGTTCGTGTCCGGTGCCGACTCGACGCCCTGCATACCACTGAGTTCTGCTGCGAATCGCAGTGGCCCCGGCTGCTCCATCTGAGTCTGCGCCAAGGCTGGTGCGGATCCCAGTGCAAGAACTAGCACGATGGCGCTGGCGACGATCGATACACGCATGTCACGCTCTCCGTTCAAATTAGAAATTTACACTCGCCTTGAAGCCAAACACCGCCGCGTTACGGATGTTCGCCTGCGCGTTCGGCTGAATGATGTATTGAAATTCGGGACGGAAATCCACGCCGCGGTATACGTGAATGTTGTAGTTCACCTCGAGGATCATCTCGTGCGTCTGGATACCCGTTGCCGAATTGCTTATCGGCAGACCCAGCTCTAATTGCTCGGCCTGCACTTTGCCGAGCGCGCCGCTCATTGATAGGTAAGTGAACAACAGTCCGACGCCATCTTCGGGCCGCGCGCGCCAGAATCCGTAATCCAGCAGCCCGGCAAAGTACTGGTCCCCATAGGGCGAATTGTCCTCGTCGTTATGAATGAATCCGCCGAGCACGATCAGTCCATCCTGGTCGCCGGGACCATTCCGCAGCAGCATCTGGTCAGCCAGCAACCAGAACTGAGTGTTGCCACTGTGTAGCGCCGTTGACTGGCCAAGATTGGGCGGCAACGCGTCGGCGAAGCTCTTGAACTTCGACGAGTCGTATCCGAAGCCGATCACGTAGTGCCCTGGCATCCCATCGGGGCCAATCTTTGGCTCATAACCAATCTGAACCGGAACATAGACGCCGCTGTCGCGGGGCACGCCGAATTCCAACCCGCTACTGTCCGCTTGACTGTACAGGTCCTGATTCACTTCATAGACGCCAGTCACGACGTAGGTGCTCGGCGTCGGGCGCACACGAATGCGGCCGCCCCAGACCGCGTCGGGATAGGCGCTGTGGCCGATATCGCCGCCGGGCAGCGCCTTCGGATCACCGCAGAGGGCATTGTTCATGTAGTTGCAATACAGCGGCGAGCTGGCGAAATCGTTCTCGACGTTCATCCACCCAGCAGCGATGTCAAGCCGGCGGCTAAACAGCGATTGTTCGGCATAGGCCGAAACCAGGTGCACCGCGACGTCGCCACCCGCGCCATAAATCTCCTGCACCGGCGAAACGTTGTCGCCGAACAGATGACTGTCGTTGGCACCGGAGCGGTTGACCAAGATCAAATGGGTGGAAAACCCGGTGAGTCCTGCCAAGCGCTGCCAGTCGATGTCGGCAGAGAATGCAATCTGGTTGGCCGCGGTAGCACCTTGCTGAACCCCACCGGTGTTGCCGGCGAACTCGGAGATGGCACCGAGCTGCAGGTAGATGCCACGGCTTTCCAGCTCCGGCCGGATGCCGCCCCAATCGCCGAGCAGGTGCTCGCCTTGCGGCGGATCGAACGCCGGCACGGTGGGGTCGAAGGCTTGCGCGAAAAACCCGACGCCTGAGGCGCCGTCCGGGGTCTGGGCCGCCGCACTCAGGGCCGCGGCCGGCCAGATTAGCAGCGCCATTGCGAGGGTGCACTTCACAGCGGCCTCGTGTGCGCCGACGCCAGATGTTGCGACGCTTCGCCATCCCATGCCGCCTCGATCTGCTCCAAGCTGCGGCCTTTCGTCTCCGGTACCGTTATCGCGACGAACGCCAGCGCGACCAGGCTCAGCACCCCGTAGACCAGGAAGGCGCCCGCACTACCGAGCGCGCCCACCAGGTTGAGAAACGTTGCCGAAACGATCAGGTTGAAGCCCCAGTTGGCGACGGTGGCCAGGCTCATCGCGCGAGCACGCAGTGCCAGCGGGAAGATCTCCGCGATCAGTAGCCAGAACACCGGGCCGAGGCCGATAGCGAAGAAACCGACATAGGCGGCCACCGACAGCACGGCCATCCAAGCGAGTTCGCCCGACGTGCCGGCAAAGAACGCGCCTGAGAGCATGAACAGCGTGACCGCCATGCCGCCCAGGCTCCAGTAGAGAAGCTGCCGGCGGCCCAGGCGGTCGATCAGCCAGATCGACACGATGGTCATGATCACGTTGACCGCGCCGACACCCGCCGTCGCCAGGATGGACGTCGCGGCGGAAGGCAGGCCCGCGGACTGGAAGATGATCGGCGCGAAGTAGATGACGGTATTGATGCCGGTAATCTGTTGGAACATCGCCAGGCCGACGCCGATGATCAGCGGCCGGCGCAGGCGCGGGGCAAGCAGCTCCCACCCGCTGGTCAGCTTGCGGTCCTCGCGCGCGATGTCCTGGCGCAACGTGGCCAGCTCCTCCGACACGTTGGCGTTGCCCCGAAGGCGCTGGAGCACACTCTCCGCATCGAGCACCCGTCCGTGTCCCGCAAGCCAACGTGGACTTTCCGGTAGAACCAGCATGCCCGTGGCCAGCACGATGCCGGGCACCGCGCCCAGCGCCAGCATCCAGCGCCATCCCCCGGTTGCGCTCGCGAGTGCGTAGCCGACGAGATAGGACACCAATATTCCCGCTGTGATGCAAAGCTGGTTCAGCGATACGATCGCGCCGCGATCACGCGCTGGCGAGATTTCCGCGAGGTAGAGCGGTGTCAGCATCGATGCGACGCCGATTGCCAGGCCGACTAGGAAGCGGCCGATTACCAGAACGGCGACACCCTGCGCGACGGCCGAGATGAGCGCGCCGGCGATGAACAACAGACCGGCAGCAAGGATGACACGGCGGCGGCCGGCACGGTCCGACAGGTAGCCGACCGAGGCTGCACCAATCGCCGCACCTGCCAGCGCAATCGCGACCACGACGCCTTGCATGGTCGGGGACAGCGACATCACATGGCGGATGAAGATCAGTGCGCCTGAAATAACGCCGGTGTCGTAGCCGAACAGCAGGCCGCCTAGTGCGGCAACCGAGGCGATGAGATAGAAACTCATGAGTGTTTCCTCGACTATTTGGAGTTCCGTGCGGCGGAATCTTTACCACGTAGGTCTATCACATAGGCAGTTGATAAACGACTCGATTGTCTGAGCACGCGACGCATTGCACGGAACCAACACAGATACAGCCAGCCGGACAGCTGCTGCGCCGGACGCGTAATCGCGCGGTCGCCGCCCATGACGGCGTCCGGTCAATTCCGGTAAAAGAGCGGCGAACTTTTCGTTAAAAGACCGGCGAATCCGTGCGTGGAGTTCGCCATCGAGGATGCGCGACCGTTGTCGCGCATCGGGAGGAACTTATCGCCGAACCAGGGGAAAAGCCCGCCGTTACAGTATGAAGCAAATTTTCGCTCCGGCGCTTCCAGATTTCTGCCGGAATTTGTCTGATCGTATTCAATTCATCCGGGTGGCAGACGCAGCGCAAATCAGGCAATAAACAGACAATTCACAGACGAGATAGGAAATACTGTGGGCATGGCGCGTGCCAGCGTCTCCGCGATCCGGGTGTTGCGCTATCCCGGGTGTCACATCGTCAACCAACATTCAATAAGGGACGGCCATGAACATGCCGACCTGGCCCGCTGACTCGCAAGGCCTGACGCAATATTTGCGAACTATTCATGCCTATCCGATGCTGTCAGCCGAAGAGGAGCTCGCACTTTCGCGAGCATGGCGGGACAGGCAGGATCTTGCTGCGGCGCACAAGTTGGTCACCTCGCATCTGCGGCT
>JASHVB010000069.1 GCA_030039695.1 Acetobacteraceae bacterium | reverse complement strand
AGCGAGTCGATTATCGCGTTCAAGGTGCCGTCGTTTCCCCATTGGCTGCCGGCACTTCCTGTGGTTGGCAAATCCGTCGCACAGGCTTGGGCGACCGCTGCCCATCGGGCGCTTGGCGACCTGGTGCCGGACTTGACCCCCTATGCGGGGCGGGCGACGAGGCTACTGGTCGCCGCTATCGGCAGCCTTGGTGAGGCGTTCGGACAATTTCTCCTGACGCTCGTTGTCGCGGTAATTCTGTATACTCGCGGTGAAGTAGTGGGCGCATTCGCCGAGCGTGTTGTGCATCGTATTGCCGGAAAGCGCGGCGACGCTTCCCTGCAGCTGGTGGTGCATGCCATCCGCGGTGTCGCGCTTGGAATTGTCGTCTCGGCACTAATCGAGTCCGCACTGGGCGGTGCAGTCCTGGCGGCTGCCGGGATGCCCCTTGCAGCGTTGCTGGCTGTGATGATTTTTGTGGCCTGCGTACTGCAGGTCGGGCCGGGTATCGTACTAATTCCTGCGACCCTCTGGATGTTTTGGCAGGGTGACGTGGTGTGGGCAGCATTTCTGCTGGTCATGACCATCATCGTCAGTGTGCTGGGGAACGCGTTGCGTCCGGTCCTGATGAAAAAGCAGGCGCAACTGCCCTTGCTGCTCGTTCTTGCGGGCATACTTGGTGGCGTTGCAGCGTTCGGGCTCGTCGGCATTTTCCTGGGTCCGACTGTTCTGGCGGTCAGCCAGGCATTGTTGCAGGCTTGGCTTAGCGAGGATGCGGTACCCCTCGTCCAGTCGGGACTGTCTGTGCCGCTGGAGGAAGGCTCTCATATCCCGCCAATGGCGGCAGAGGCCCGGCGATTGGAACCGCGATGATCGACTGACGCGTGGTAGGCTCGGCCGAGGTTGTGCTATCAGCCGTGGAGGATCTTGATACGACGCGCCCTTCGATTGACTGGCTGTGATACTCGGGGCGAGCACAAATTCAGCGTATCCCGACCGGATGGCGTTGGTCCAGCCATGCGTATAGTCGGCACAATCGATCGCTGCGGTTCGGCGTGACAGGACATGTGTTTCGTTATTATTCCGCAGAGATCCGCCACTCAGCGAGTTGTTAGTTTATGGTTCACCTCGAAAGCCACGCCAGATCCAGCAACCGGCCGCTACAACAGCGTCCAGCAGGAGCGGCGGCATCATCCAGGCATAAAAGATCATTTGCCAATCGGAGGCCCTGCCTTCATCCATCCATATGATGAACATCACGAGCAATGTCCAAACCATGCGCATTACTCTGCTAAGTCGTCGGAATCCCTCATGCATCAAAGCTTCAAACCGCTTGTCGAGCCAAACGACAAAGGCAAAAATGCCCAGTGTGATCAATGTTGTTTGCAATCCGAGACCCGTCCACGCCAGCATGAAGATAGTTCCGGTCGGTGCCCATTCGAGTAGGTTTTCCAGGGCAGCGACTTCGCAGTCGGTTGACCAGCCGCCGATAACGGACAGCAACCAGATCGGACCCAACGCCAAAAGCCCAGCGCAGAACAGGACGATGATTCCGTACAGGACCAAAGCACCGATGCCGGGATGAGGCGGTAGCTGGCCTCGAAAGCCGTGCTTCGCCCCGATCCACATGAGCCAGCTAACAAAAGCGCAGTATCCCAAAAGGGTGAGAATCTTTCGAAGCTTGTCTGACCGGGTCGTATACAGCCCTCGTTGCTTGTCGAATTTGAACACGGTCGTTGCTCTTTTCCAGCGCGGGCAGGGGTACGGACGTTTCCTCCGTACCCCTGTTTGCGTTAGAGGGTTTCGGTTGTTGCTGGCGAATTCGGCGTTGCCGGGGGAACTGTAGGCAGCGGAGATAAAGGCCCCTGGGGAGGCGGCGGGACCGCAGTGACCGGCGCATCGAAATCGAGAATACCGCGCTCGACACCCGACTTGAGCGCGGCGATGATCGAGGCGCCACCATCCTTGGAACACGCATCGTCGCTGCCCCCAGAGTTCGTGCACCAACGCATGAAGCTGCGCAGCGGCTTGTTACAGGCGCCCAGCATTATGAAGTAAGCCGTGTGAGCGTCGGTGACGCCGCTCAGCATCGGAAGGAATTTCGCCTCGCAAGCCACGACCGCCCGTCGCGCGTCCTGAGGCGCCTGATAGGGTGGCGCCGCTGCCGCCGGAGGTGGTTCCGTGGAGTACGCTTGCGACGGCAGAGACGCGTAGTAGTGCGGTGCCTGGGAGGCGGACCGCGCGACGCTGCCTTGTTGCGTGGTGGCTTGCGCAGGGACAGCGGGTGGCGCCGCGGATTGCGGCAGGCGCGGATTGTGCGCCATGTAGGGACTAGCGGGCCCCGGAGGGACGTATGAGTTTAGGCCAGGACCATAGGCCGGTGGCGTCAGGTAGGTGGTCTGCCGCGGCGGAGGCACATACGCCGTGCAGTTGGCGAGCGCGCCGATCAGGGCGACGCCGGCCAAGAGCTTCGTCGTCATATTCGTTTCCTGTCTGATTGGGTCGAGGGTATTGTCAGCCCGAGCCGGATCAGGCGCTGGATTGCCTCAACCCGTGTCGATAGGTCGCGCTTCCGGCGCCGCCATCCTCCGATGGCCCGAAGTTCTGACGGCGACATCGTTTTGCGTACGTGGGTGGAGTGGCGCTCGCCTGTTTCGCTGATGAGGACTGCTGGTGCCCGCGCTAGCGCTCTTTCATTTTATGACCGTGCCGATCCATAAGCGGCCCGACAAAGGTGGCGATGCGCTGCTTTATCGCACCCCGATCCATGCCTTGAGATGGCTGGCCACATAACGGGGCGGCTCGCGGAAGAGTGCCCTTACCCATCGAAAGTCTCTCGGCCTCCGTCTGCTCAGCATGACGAGGCGCGGAACTGCCCCCGCAGCGGGCATTTCCGCGCCATGCATTTACGTGGTCGGATCTACTGGGCCGCGGCAACGGCGACACCGGATCTCGCGCGCCATATGTAATGCAACTAACGACCTGGTCAAGCAGATTCGTAAGGTACACAACGTATGCACATCATGCAGCGGCGGCGAGCTGCAGTTGCCTTGGTCCCACCCAGCCGCAGGAGCTGGGGGCAGCCTCCGGCGCGATGGGGCGACTGACTCCGACGCCGTATGAGAAGCAGTGCGGGAGGCACCTCCGCTGGCGCGCCTTGGGACTCTGGAACCGGACCGCCGGAAAGGCGGCGAGAAGAATCTCGGGGAGGCCGCCGTCGTCAACGAGGCGAGCTCCCCGAGGCGGTTCATCCACCGGCACTTCCTTTGCGCCTGCTCTTGCCAGTCATCTAGTTGGTGATCGACCGACAGCAGGAATGCTTTGGCGCGGCAGAGGGCTTCCCGATGGTCGGGCAGGCGTTTGGTGTAGTGGGAGGAGCCGAAGGAGCCCTTGCCCGCGATCCTGCCGACCAGCAAGGCTTCCTCAAGCGCCTCCCTGGCAACCACCTCTCTCGGCCGGGGTCCGCGAATGGGCCAACCCTTTGGAATGACCCACCGCGGCATCTCGCGTGAGGTGATGAGGAGGATCTGCAAGTTGCCAAACTCAGTCCGGAACGGCGGTGCAGCGTATTGCACGCCCGTTCCTTCACCCTTGATTCTCGCCATGAGCCGGGCGCGTGTGGCAGGGATCAAACCATGGCGCTCTACGCCTCGTCTTGCGTGACATATGTAATGTGCCTAACGTACGGACCGAGCAGATTCGCGAGGCGCACCGTATATGCCGGTCATGCAGCGGCGGCGAGCCGTGGCCGCCTTGGTCCCACCCACCCGCCGGACCGGGGGTCCACCGCCGGCGCGATGGCGCCGAGACGTCGCCCCCACCGTCATCGCCATGGCCACGGAAATGGGCCCGGACGAGCTCACCATGCGCGCGGTCGCGCACCGCATGGGGCTTCAGGATCCACAGGTCTGGCGCGTGTTGCCGAAGGGCCGCTCAGACATTCTGTTCCTGGTCGCCGCTCACTTGCAGATCCGCCAAGCGAAGGCGGTGGCGAAGCATGATGGGTTGCACAAGCGGACTGCACGGGCCCGCGTCGAGGCGCACCTTGCCGGGATGCTCGCCTTCGACTTCGAGCCGGCGGTGAAGCCGTGGCGCCGCGCCTGCGCCGCCCAAGGCTGGTACTGGACGCGCGAGCAGCAGGCGGATCTCCTCGGCGAGCTACCGGCGCCCTTCGAGCCGATCGAGCGCGACCTCGGCCCGGCCATCGCGGCGGTTTGGGCGATCTACGAGAGCACCTTCAAGGACGCCTGCGTGATGGACTGGACGCAGGAGCAGGCGACGATGGAACTCGCCGCGCGACTGCAGGTGATCAGCCTTGGCCAGCAAAAGCGGGGGCGGGGTTGACGCTTCCTTTCTCGCTGCGGCTCCGACCCGGCCGCATTGGGCCTGCGACGCCGCGCACTCACATCCAACACCGTCGTGCGGCCTGTCATTGATTTTGCGCTCGCCCCCCGGTATGGCCCCTGCCGGAAACGCCAACGCTGCGCCACGGAAGACGGCGGGATTTCCCGGGTCGCCGGGTGCGTCGGCGCTTTTGTGGGCCTCCCCGGCTTGGGGAACCAACTGACGCCTGGCATGCCCAGGCCGAGCCCGAGTTGCCTGCTTTGCAAGATGTGGATTCCTGCCCAGCGAACTAGTCGACCGCCTGATTCCAGTCTGGGTGGAAATGCCCTAGACCCAGCCGTGATGTCCGACACTTGCAGTCACAACCAACGTTCCTGGGTTCCGGCTCCGGCCGTATGCTTCTCCATTTGGTTCCATGCGGTCCTGGTGATAGCTGTCGTCGCCGTGCCAACCCTCTGGTGCTGGCTGCTTGGAGCCCTTGTCTTTAATCACCTGCTGCTTACTGGTTTCGGCATGTGGCCGAAGAGCACATTGCTGGGCCCTAATCTGTCACGCCTATCAGAAGCTTGTCACCGCCGAGCATTCGTCGCCCTAACGTTCGACGACGGTCCAGACCCGGAAGTCACGCCACGGATCCTGGATCTGCTGGACCAACACGATGCGAAGGCGAGTTTCTTCTGCGTTGGGAAACGTGCGGAGGCTTTTCCGCACATAGTCAAGGAAATTATCCGCCGCGGGCACAGCGTGGAAAACCACAGCGATAGCCACTCGCTCGGGTTCGCCTTCTATTCCGTTGGTGCGCTACGGCGCGAAATACGCCGGGGTCAGGCTAAGCTCAGCCAGACGTCGGGGACCAATCCGCAATTCTTCCGGGCCCCGGTCGGACTGCGCAGCCCCTTGCTCGACCCGGTGGTCGCCGAGGTGCCTTTGTGCTACGTGTCCTGGACTCGGCGCGGTTACGACCGCGTCAGCCGCAGCCCGCAAAAAGTACTGCGCCGACTTACGCGCGGCCTCGCAGCCGGCGACATACTGCTGCTGCACGATACCGGTGCGTCGCGCACCGCCCTCGGAACGCCGGTCGTGCTCGACGTCCTGCCGCGCTTGCTGGAATTGCTTGAAGCCTCTGGGCTGCGTGCAGTGTCCCTTCCGCTTGCCCTAGCCGAGCCGCCTACGCCATGGGCGCGGTCGTGACTGCCCCTCTGCAACCGCATCCTGTTCTGCGTCACCACTATGCGACACAGCAGCATCGCGCGGCCTTCGTGCAATCCCTGTT
>JASHVB010000068.1 GCA_030039695.1 Acetobacteraceae bacterium | reverse complement strand
CTCCTCGGACGTGCTGTATGGCGTCACGGCCTCGCTTCCCGACAGCGGCAGGTTGCGGCGCTTCGAGCATGCCCTCAGCGCGCTGCGTTTCGCGTCGGAACTGGCGCCGCCGGCACGGTGGCGCAGTGCCGAGGCCTGGGCGTCGGTCGCGCGACTTTGCGCGGTATCGGCGATGCAGGTCGACGATGCGCTGATGCGCCCGACGGAGGCGGCGTTGCAAGCGGCCTTGTCGGTGGTCGTGACAGGTCTCGCGCCATCGCCGCCAAGAGATGCGCTTTACGTACCTCCGCTGTCGCGAAACCGTTTCCTGCGATTGGCTCTGTCCGGCAATACCGAACGGATTGTCGCGGCGCTGAAGGGGCTGGGCCGCGCTGCGCTCGACCGGCTACGCCGCGGCGTGGTCGATGACCTCGATGCGCTCGACAGTCTTGCGCTCGCTGTCTGTCTCGGGCGATTGGCCCGCACCATCCCGGGACCGGCGTCCGATGCGCCAGCGCCGCCCCGGCGCGGCGCCGCGCCAATCGTCCGATCGGTGAACGCAGGGAGGCTCTGGTGAGCGACGCTCTGACGGCGCAGGAGAAGTCGCGCCGAAGGCCGAAATGGCGGCCGACGCCAACGCTGCGAAATTGCTGCAGGTTCTACGACAAGCGTCACCGCCGCTGATGGCGTTGGCGCGGCAAAGGGGGTCAACGTGCAACTTCATCTGGCGGTCTATCCGACGCTTCACGAGCAGCAACGGAACCTGGCCAACCGCGAAATGCAGGCGGCGATCGGATCCGATTCGCCAACCCGTCATGTGACGCGGCGCGATGTCATGGCGAACCGGGCGTCGTGTCACCCATGAGACCGCGTCAGCCCCGAAATCTGCTCTCAATCCTCTGCTTGGCTGTGCTGATGCTTGGCTGCCAGGCGGCACGTGCGCAGGGTGACCCGCGTGGCCTGGTATCGCTGAAGGTCAGCGAAGGCCGGCTGCTGCAGCTCGATCAGAACGTGACGAACGTGTTGCTCGGGGATCACAGCATCGCCGATGTTCAGGTGTTGTCACCGCGGGAGCTTTATTTGTACGGGCGCAAGCCGGGTCAGACCACGTTGTCCGCGACCAACAGTAACAACGGTGTCGCTGCCCAACTGGTGCTCCGTGTGCAACGTAGCGGTGCGGCGGCGGAAGCGTCGCTGCCCCCCGGTAGCGCCGTCGCCGTGGATTTCCAGGGCGATCGGCTTGTCGTGCGTGGCCCGGTCGCAAATCTAGGCCAGGCACTGGAGGCGCAATCAGCGGCGCAGGCGTTCAGTCCTGGTAAAATAGCGCCGCTGGATCTCACGCAACTCGCGGGCGCACAGCAGGTGACGTTGCGCGTGCGCATTGCTGAAGTGTCACGCACCACGATCAATGAACTGGGACTCAATTTGAACGTACTGGCCAATCCGGGCAGTTTCACCATCAGCCTGGTCACGGGAAGTTTCCTGGGGCAAACAGCGGGCAGTGCGCTCTCCACTTCGATCACCGGCACCGGCACAACGACGACGAATTTCGGCCAAGCCGGTTTTGGCGTCACCGGACCGCGGGTCAACGCCAATGCCTTACTCAATGCCTTGCAGAATGAAGGCTTGTTGACGATGCTGGCGGAGCCGAATTTGACAACTCTCTCAGGCGAGACAGCGCATTTCCATGCTGGCGGCGAGGTGCCGATTCCGGTGCCACAATCGTTCGGCGTGACGACAATTGAATACAAGTCCTATGGTGTGGAGTTGTCGTTCACACCGACGATACTGCCCGGCAACCGCATCGCGATGAGCGTACATCCGTCGGTCAGCGAGATCAGCACCGCCAACGCGGTGACAATTTCCGGCGTGTCGGTACCGTCGTTCATCGAGCGCGACGCCCAGGCGAATGTGGAGATGGCAAGCGGGGAGACATTGGCATTGGCCGGTCTGTTTCAGCGCGACGAGCAGAATAACATTAACAAGTTTCCGTTTTTGGGCGACGTGCCGGTGTTGGGGGCACTGTTCCGATCCACCGCTTACCAGCGCGACGAAACTGAGCTGGTGATTCTGGTAACGCCCTACCTGACCCAGCCGGTGAGCAATCCCAACGCATTTCCGCTGCCGAGCGACCGGGCACCATCAGCAGCACTGGTGGCGCCGACCGTCGCGGCGGGTTTTGTGGGGAACTGACCGATGCGTCGCAGGCACTTGGCGCTGGTCGTGCTCATGTCACTGGCGGCCTGTGTTCCGGCCCCACCGCCGCCGGCATCGCAGTACCGGCCGGCCGAAGCGGTGACGCGGTTGGCGGTGGTATTCGCGCCCGGAACAGCGAGAGTGGCAGCAGCGGATCGGGCGCGTCTGCGTGGCATGCGGCTGGTCCTGCCAGTACAAGCCGTGGCAACGCTGCAGGCATCCGGTCCATTGGCGGTGCAACGTGCCGAGACGGTCGCGCACTTGCTCGACCGCCCGGTGCAACTTGTCGCAGCGTTACCCGGAAGTCCGGTGGATGAGACGTTGCTGGTTATCTCCGGCCCGGCGATCGTGGCGGATGCCTGCCGCGGCCCTGGTCAGCGAGAACTCGGTTCGATCTGGCCTGGAAATGATGACGTTCCCGCGCGGTTGTTGCCGCCGGGCTGCGCCACGGCCGCGGCATTGCAGGCGCAGATTGTAGCGCCGTACGATCTGTTGATCGGGCGTCCATTGCCGCCAGGTGCCGCGACGCCGTTCGCTGCCGCAATCGAACGCTATTACCGCAGGAATGATGCAGGCCAATCTAGTGCAGCGCCGAGCGGGGGCCAGGCGTCGGGTCAGTCGGGGTCGTCGACGACGACGGTCCAGGGGACGCCTGGTTTGCTTGTTGGGCCACTTCCGTCTGCCGGGCAGGCGGCGACGCAGTAGCGGCAGTCGATGGCACCGCGAGGGGGAGACTGGTGAGCGTCGGACCGCGCGCCCCATCGTCCGTCATCAGCCCAACGGCAACGGCGCGGGCCCGGGCGGTCGTTGCAGCGCGAGCCTGGTCTGCGCGGGCGAGCAGGACTTGGGTTGCGATTGCACCGATCGTCGCCTGTCCGCGCGCCTCGGCCGCCGCGGTATTGCCGGTCAGCGCCAACACGAGAACCGCGTTGGCATCCTGACGCGGATCCGGATTGGGCGAAGCAATGGCAGCTTGCATTTCGCGCAGCGCATCCGCCCCGTCTCCGCTCAGCGCGAGCGACAGCGCCAGATTGCCGTGCAAATCCGCATCAATTGGTGAGTAGGTCAGCGCCTTGCGGTAGATCGCTTGCGCCTCGTTTTGCCGCCCGAGCATGTCGAGCGCAGCCCCTTCCGCGCGCATCAGGTGCGCATCGGCGGAATTGTCGGCCAGTTGCTGCAATAGCGGCAGTGCTTCGGCTGCTCGGCCTTGGGCCAGCAGCGATAAAGCCAGGCCGCGTTTCGCCGCGAGATCGCCCGGCGCGACCATCAACGCACCACGGAATGCTTGCTCGGCACGCATCGGGTCGTTCATATCGAGGAACGCCGCACCCATGCGTTGCAACATCTGCGGATCGCGCGGATCCGTCTGGTATGCGGCGCGATAGAGGTTGACCGCGCCAGAGGGGTCTCCGTCCCGAGACATATCGTCGGCAAGCCGTGTCAGCATGGTCGTGCGTTGATTGGGACTGACCGAGGCAGGTGCCGGTGCTCGTGGTGCGCTGCATGCGGCGCACAGCGCGAGACACGCGGCGGAGATGGCGGGAAGCCGAGCATGCATGACTCTCGCCCCTTGCCGGAAAATGAATTCGAAATCAATGTGGCCAAATGTGAGGGTGCAGCGCTGCTCTATCAAACCGCCGCGATGATGCAACTTGCTGTCATCGAAGTTTCGTATAGCTCACGCATTGAGTTCTTGACCCACCGTCGTGGCTAAGCTTCGCTGCTCTGTTAGGAGATGGCGCATGCAGGTCAGCGAAACAGCCGATGGCGCGGCGTTGATCGAGCGCGCCGAGGGGTTTTTATCACAACGGGATTTTGCGTCTGCGGGTGCCACCTATGATAGCGCGCTGACCAAACTACGGGGACGCGATGAACCAGCCGTGGTACGAGCGCTGGTCGGGCGCGGCTGGGCGTCGCACGGACTGGGCGACGACGATGTCGCGCTGCAGTCGCATCAGGCCGCACTACGCACGCAATTGCGCATGGCGCCAAAAGCCGCCGCGGCAATCTGCACGATCCGCAGGGGGATAGGCGCGGCCTTACTCGCGCTGGGGCACCTGCAGGAGGGAAAAGAGCAATACCAGCAGGTGTTAGCATCGCAACGCGATCTGCTGGACGGCAGCGATCCGGAGATCGCTGAGACGCTGAACATCCTGGGTGAGACCGCAGCGCGACAAGAGCAATACGACGAGGCCCGGCACTACCAGGAGGCAGCGCTGGGAATATTGCGGACCGTGTGCCCGCAGGACGCGCCCGACATTGCCGCGGCACTGACGAACCTAGGGGTGTCGCTGTTTCGCCTCGATTTGCGGCAGGAAGCCGAGACCTGCCTGCGTGAGGCACTGGCGACCGATCCCAATCTGCT
>JASHVB010000652.1 GCA_030039695.1 Acetobacteraceae bacterium | reverse complement strand
CACTTCCGCAGACCAGTCAGATCACGCGCCACATCTGCATTGAGGGCTGGAGCGCAATCGGGAAATGGGGTGGCGTGCCATTCCGCGATTTCCTTGCGCGCATCGGCGCCGACACGCGGGCACGCTACGTGTCGTTCCGGTGCGCCGACGATTATCGTAGCTCGATCGACATGGCGACGGCGCAACACAAGCAGACGCTGCTGGCACTGACCTTCCGCAACGCTCCTCTGCCTGCAGCCTATGGGTATCCCGTGAAACTGCGCGTTCCGACGAAGCTCGGCTTCAAGAACCCCAAGCACATCGTCGCCATCGAGGTGACCAATGTGTACCCAGGCGGCTTCTGGGAGGACTACGGTTACAACTGGTTCAGTGGGAGCTGACCCCAGCAACGGCTTTTGACATTGCGTCTGCCCACCCTTACCCGTTCGCTAACCTCGCCGCGGTGGCACACTTATCAGAGATCCACTGTATAACACCGGTCCAGTCGGCTGTCCCGTCGGCGATCCGCCCTTCGGTTCCAAGCTCACAAGCAACTGGGTGTGCTGCGCAAGCTCGGCCACAAGCTGTCGCCCTGATGGGGGTAGGACACCGAGCGAGCGAGGCTTCGTCTCCCCTTGTGAGAGCGCCCACAATTCCAGGTCCTTGCCTGCAGGCACATTGATCGCCGCGGTCGGTTGTACGATCAGCACGCCGTTGCGCTCGGTCGTTGCGATGAATACCGGCGTGCCACCGGACATTGGTGACAGCACACTGATGTTTTGTGGGTTTGGTTGGTGCAGTATGATGAACGCAGCGAGCGAGGCAGCGATTGCCAGCGCGGTCACGGTGGTCCCCTGCCAGAATCGCACGCGCCTTCGGAGCGGAAGGACCTCGCCTGTCGTGGGTGGCGAGATGTCTGCGTCAATCCGCCGCCACAGGTCTGCGGGCGGTGTTACCGGCGGGACCTGCGTCGCCAGCGGTAGCAATCTTTGCTGCCAAGCAGCCACCGAACGAGCGAACGCGGCGTCCGTGTCCAGCAGACGTTCAGCCGTGCGTCGTTCCTCGCCTTCGAGCGAACCCAACACGTATTCCGCAGCCAACAGATCGTTGTCCGGCTGGTCGCTCATGATGCAAGACACTCGCGCAAAGACATCAAGCTCCGACGGATCCAAGATTTTACCGTGCCTAACGGCGCGTTCATCCGCGCCGCGAGTTCGCTATGTGATAACCCATCTACAAACGCCAGGAGCACAAGCTGCCTGCGATCTTCCCCCAGTTCGTTAAGGCACCGATGTAGCGCGGCGCCCTCGGTGCTACTGACGAGGCGCGCGAGTGCATCGGGTGCCTCGTCTTCGCGTTCTTCAGGTTCATAGCCCGTCTGCTCACGCGAGCGTCTCCGCACGATATCAAGCGCCCGGTACCGAAGAATGCCAATGACCCAGGCTTCCGCGCTGCCGCGGGCAGGATCGAAGCGATGCGCCTGCCGCCATATCTGCACGAACGCATCCTGCGTCGCGTCGGCCGCCATCGCATCCTGCCGCGTAATCCGCAGCGCGATGCCGTAGAGGCGACTGCCCCAACGATCATATAGCAAGCGAAACGCAATCCGGTCGCCGCCCGCGCAACGAGTTAGCAGCGCTGCAGCGTCATCGGTTTGCGTGGTGTGGGGGATGGCGGACATGGCGCGGGTGTCTTCTGCTCGATATTAGCCTATACCGAGCTGACGTTGAAATGGATGCAAGACGCGGGGAGACCACACCATGGATGGCGGCTGCGGTCTGCCGCGCGTTGCCCGACGGGGTGCGGGAAGTGGCCTTCCCGTGGGCAGTGCCGCCGCTCCGCGAATCGTGATCGGCGATCTGTGCACCCCTTGCGCATACCTGACGTATCCGCTGTGAACGCCCCTCGGGAGTTGGTCAGCTTAGCTCGAACATTCTCGAACCCGCGGTCGAAATCGCCCGGCAGATACGAGGATAAGGAAGCGCTGCAGCGAGGCCGTACAGCAGTCGTGTCCACAGTTACAGTCGGCCAGCTCGCACGCTGACACATCGTGCGGATTATGGTCCCACCCGTTGCAACAAAAACGCGTAAACGCAGCTGGGCTGGTTCGACCACGCGCCCACCTCCAGACGCCCGATGAACTGGTTTCCTTGGAATCGACCCGTCAGCCATCCGACGCCGCGATGCATCTGCACCCCACCGCCGGGGTCAATCGTGCCACTATATCCGGCCCAGTTGGCAACATTGCCGCGCACGTCGAAAGCGGTAACCGTCTGTGTTCCCAGGCACCGCCCCGCCCCGCTGAAAACCACGTTGGAGGTGCCCTGATAGACGCCGTCGAAGTTGCCCACTCCGCCCTGTACTTGGGGCGGCCGACCCGGCACGTTGGCCGATGCGGGCGGCGTTTGTACGCGTACGCCAGAAGGCGTGAAGAACGGTGTTGAACCACTCTGCTCAGAGCATCCCGCCAGCATCAGAGGCGTGCAGAGGAGAGCAAGCGTCACGATAGCAACCTGACCGACGTTCGTCGGCATGGCGTCTATGCACCAGTCCTGCTTATATCCCATATAAGGTCTCCTCTCACATTGGATCGGCCTTCGGCGGCCGCTGCCCTCCTATCGTTGCGAGGAGCAGGTTCAGATGCAGGTGAGTACAGATTTATTCGACCGGGACAGCATGCCGGTAACGCAGCCGCAATGGACTATCAGCTAATGGCGCTGGCTGCGCGCCGGATCGGGTGTCGCTTACTCTGTCGAGCTCACGCGCACGGAGCCAACTCCCTTGCTGGGAGCGCTCATCGTGGAGCAATAGTCGAGCCTCGGCGCGATTCTGTCACGAGAATACACCTGCTCTGAAGCGAGGCGGATTTCATGTCGCATGCGCTGCAAGTCCGACCCGCGTATTGCCAAGGATGTACAAGTGATTTCGGCTGCTCCACGCGACATAAACCCGACATGTCCAAGAACAAAAAACCGCGATCCGCCGACCACCTCTCGCAACGCCGCGATCCACCCCGTCGCTTGCCTCAATCGGTGCTTCCATCATAAGGGTACGAGAACGCCGCCCAAGATGTACCATGCGGGCCTAAGGTAGCCCGAATTCGATGGTTTCGTATCGTCGCACCCGTTGATGCGGCGGACGAGGAGGGACAATGAGCGGAGCTGCGGCAAGGGACGAAGCGTCGGCGAGCGCCCGCGAACCCGGTCGACCTCAGCCTGATCCAGGCCACGAGCCCGACGATGGCAAAAAGCGCGGCCCGTCGCGAGGCATCCTGATTACGATCATTGGCGCTCTCGTTACGGCCGGGATCGCCACGGCCGCGGTGTCCCCCAGCCTCATCGGCGGCGAGCCGTCGGGACCGGCCGGCAATCCAGAAGCCTCGCTAGCGGCGCTCGCGCCGGCGGATATTACGACCGCACTGCCCACCCTCGACCCAATAACGTCGAAGGCCGCGGTAGAAAATGCGAAACGCTGCAAGGCGCCCCTCGCATGGGTGATATTGGTGAAGCGGCCTGGCTCGCGCGGTGGCCTCGTCCGCATCAACTCGGGTGGATCAAACAGTTTCCAGGGATCTTATCTGTCGCCTCCATTTCAACTGACCGACGCCCCCCAGCGTATCGCCATTCCCTACCCGGCACCTTACCCCACCGGCCACGGGGTGCTTGCACTCGTCGGTGACGCGGACGATTTCTGGTTTTACCTCACCCCGGGTTGGTACGTTCGCAGCTTGAGGGGCACCGCTTATATCAACGTTCGTTGGAAACCCGGGAACCCATGCTGAAGGAATGCGACCTCCGAACAGGGATGTTGACAGAATGCTGATCGGAACCTCCCAGCGTTGAAAGGCTTTTTCTCCAAGCGGCCGCTGCTCAGCTTCTTCATCGTCGCTGTGACATCGACGATCGTCGCCACTTGGCTGACCAATTCAAAGACCGGACCGTTGGCGCTCGTTTCCGGCGGAATGACATGGGCGACTGCGATCACGCTTATTGTCGTGCTGTTGATCTTTATTGCCGGGGCAGCACTGACTTACGTGGCGCTGCGACTGGGCAGCGATCCCAGCGGATTCGGGCTCGTTCCCGCCGGCCTGGGCTACACGCCAGGGCGTCGGCTCAACGTCGTTTCGTCGGTTGCCGCCACCCGCACCGCCGACGATGTGCTCGACGAGCTCGACCAGATGATCGGACTCGGCACCGTCAAGGAGGAAGTCAACAAGCTGCTGGCCGGCATCGAAATCGAGCGCAAGCGCCGCGAGCAAGGCCTGCCTGTGGCCGGGATCAGCAGGCACCTCGTGTTCACCGGCCCGCCGGGCGTGGGCAAGACCGAGGTCGCGCGCGCGCTCGGCGAGATTTATCGCTCGCTCAACGTGCTGCGCAAAGGTCATGTGGTGGAGGTGCAGCGCGCTGATCTAGTGGCCGGTTATATCGGGCAGACGGCCTTGAAGACGCTGGACAGATGCAAGCAGGCACTCGATGGCATCCTGTTCATCGACGAGGCTTACTCTCTCGGGGGGCAGACCGCCGCTTTCGCCAACGACTTCGGACCAGAATCGATCGATACGCTGATCAAGTATATGGAAGACAACCGCGACCGCATCATGGTGATCGCGGCCGGGTACCCGAACGAGATGCGACGGTTCATCGCCTCGAATCCGGGGCTCGCAAGCCGCTTCAGCCGGACAATCGAGTTCCCGAGCTACACGGCGAAAGAGCTCGCAGGGATCCTGCGGCTGATGGCAAAGCGACAACGCGAGGAGTTGCCCGACGAGCTCGAGCACAGCCTGATCCCCTGGATCGAGTCGCAGTCGAGGAGCGAGGGCTGGGGCAACGCTCGAGAGATGCGCAACCTTCTCGAGAAGGTGCGCGAAGTCCAGTCACTGCGCCTCGCCGCCGACCCGACCGCCGATCTCACCAGGATCGAGATGGTCGACTTCGAGAGCGCCGGGGTGCCATGGGTGCACGCGCGCGCGCCGGCGCCGCCACCCCCGCCACCGCCTACAGTCGTACCGGAGTTCACGTCGGTCGTGCCCGCGCCCCCGGCCGGCGCACCAATCCCACCACACGCCGGGCGCAGACTGACCGTGACGCCGACGACCCCGCCTGAACGGACCATCGATCAGGCACTGGACCATCTCGAAGAGATGGTGGGGCTGGCACCGGTCAAGGAAGAAGTGAACAAGCTCATGGCGGCGCTTGAGGTCGAGCGCATGCGCCGCGAGGCAGGGCTCCCGATTGCCCCAATCAGCCGTCACATGGTCTTCACCGGCCCACCCGGCGTGGGCAAGACTGAGGTCGCACGCGCGCTCGGCGAGATCTATCGCTCGCTCAACGTGCTGCGCAAAGGCCACCTGGTAGAGACCGGTCGGCCGGGCCTGGTGGCCGGCTATATCGGGCAGACGGCCCTCAAGACGCTCGACAAATGCAAGGAGGCGCTCGACGGCATCCTGTTCATCGACGAGGCCTACTCACTCCGGCGTCGGGCTACCGATTTGGCCAATGATTTCGGCTCCGAGGCGATCGATACGCTAATCACATTCATGGAGGACAACCGCGACCGCATCGCCGTCATTGTCGCCGGCTACCCGAACGAGATGCGCGCGTTCATCGGTTCGAATCCGGGGCTCGCGAGCCGCTTTACCAAGACGATTGCGTTTCCTCCCTACACCGCCGACGAGCTTGCTGCGATCCTGCGGCTGATGGCAAAGCACCAGAATTATACGCTTCCCGATGAGGTCGAGACCAAGCTCAAGCCGTGGATCGCCATAGGCATGCGCAACAAGGCATGGGGCAATGCGCGCGAGATGCGCACCTTGCTTGAGCGTGCGCGCGAGGCGCAGGCGCTGCGTATCGCCGCCGATCCCTCCGCGGATATCCGCAAGCTCGAAATGGCGGATATCGAGGCAGCTCTGCAAATGTCCGGGTATCGTCAGCCGGAGCCCGAGAAGAGCAGCGAGACCGTCTTGAAGATTCCCGGGCTTCCGCTCGCGACCACACCGCTATCAGAGGGAACATCCGCGCTACAGGCAGCGGTTGTCACGGTAAAACTGGATGATAGCCTTGGCAGTGGTTTTTTCATCTCCAGGGACGGATATCTTTTGACCAACAACCACGTGGTAGAGGACAATAAATTCGTAACCGTCAGACTTACGACGGGTCGTCAGATGCCTGGCGAAGTGGTGCGAGCAAACAAAGTGCGAGATATCGCTCTGCTCAAGGTCAATGAGTCGAATATGACCGCCTTGCCGTTGTTGCTGGAGTCGCCCGAAGTGGCCTCTGAAGTGTACGCCGTAGGAACGCCGCAATTCGAAATATATTCGACGACCATAACCAAGGGAATCATCAGCGCCTATCGAACAGAAAATGATCTCACCCTTATTCAAAGCGATGTTGCAATTCACCCGGGCAGCAGTGGGGGACCGATGGTGGACAGATTCGGCAATGTTGTTGCCGCGAGTGTGTCCGGAAGAATGATCTCAGGGGCACCTACAAGTATCAATTTCTTCATTCCCATCGCCGATGCACTTAAGTTCCTCGCGATTGAATTAGTCAATGATGGCTCAATGGAACCTTAGACGCAGACAACTCCAGATTTGGTACAATCGGCAACGCAGGGAAGTCTGGTGAAACGTATAGTCAGCCGAACCGCCGCCTTGCATATCGCCTTCTGGCAGTACGATCCCTGGTATCGCCGTTCGTGGTTCATCTGGCCGCAGGCAATCGCAATCCTGCTCGCGGGTTGGCTGCTCGCTGACCGCGGAGCACTGCCGGTCGCCACATGGGCAACGCCCGCCGATTGTAGCAACGCCGCCAACCCAGGCTGTGCGGCGACTCGGCAGGTCATGTTGTCCTGGGCCGATCAGGTCGCTAATCCCACGATCGCCAACCAGACCACCCTCAGCGTCGACCGGTCCGCATTCCGGAACTCTGCCGCTGCCGACCAGCCGAAACTTTCAGCGGCCCTCGGGGCCTATTACCGCGGCGAATGGGCACAGGTCGTCGATATCCTGAAATCGGCGACCCCCACCGACCCGAACGTCCACTACCTTACGGCTCTCGCTTTGCTCGTCCCGGACACGACCGACCAGGTGCGCGATGCTCAGACCCTGCTGCGAAGCGCGGTCGCCGCCGGAAACCACCAGGCCGCCGCGGTGCTTGGGCGCACCCTCTTCGTCGGCTCCGGTTCGTTGCCGAATGAGGAGGCGGCGGGACGCAAGCTGATCGAGGAAGCCGCGGCGGCGGGCGACACCTACGCCATGCGGCTCGCTGCGGCCGGATACGTCAGTGGCGAGTTCGGCGGCACTGCCGATTCGGTCAAAGCGGTCGATCTTCTGCGCAGGGCAGCGGATGCGGGCGAGCCTGTTGCCATGGCGCAACTCGCATATTGCATCAAAACCGGCCGCGGCGGCCTCACCAGGGATGACGCGAGATTTCTCTACTATTTGCGCCGCTCGGCTGAGGCAGGATACACCCCGGCACAGCACACACTCGGCCTGTTGTTCAACCTTGCCTACACCACCAGCGAAATTGAAGATCCATCTGAAGGAATCAAATGGTACGAGCGCGCCTACCAGCGCGGCTATGATTTCGGTGCCCTCATCGGTCTCGCTTATACTTACAGATTCGCACGTGCGATGCCCTGGCTCGATACGAAGCGTTCATTTGAACTGTTACAGCTTTGCGCTCCTTACAGATCTGCTTACTGCCAATATTGGCTTGCGCGGGCCTATAGCGACGGCGCCGGCACCCAGCGAGACCTGGTCA
>JASHVB010000651.1 GCA_030039695.1 Acetobacteraceae bacterium | reverse complement strand
TCACCGCGCGCTGTGTTGAGCGCGGACCAGCGATGATGGCGGTGCTTGCATTCCAGCCAATCGGCCATCCTGTCACCGAATGGGCAGCATTGTTCGAAATCCTGTCCAGATCTGCTGTCAGCTTGTCGTCGACAGTATCCGGCGAACACTCTGGCATTCCTTGTACTAATCGACAGGACCGACCGCACCGGGCGTGGCGGCTCGAGAGGTCATATCGATCGAATCAACTATCATGCCGTCGTCGCCGTTGCCATTGCCGTTGCTGGAAGCAAAGCCGAACACCCGAGGCCACTCCCAACAAGCGAGACCGGCCGCGGCCGTTGCCAGTCGTATGCCGGCCGCAATCTTGCCTCACCGCGCACGATGTGCAGCCATGCCTGCTGATCGCCGCGGTGCTGGGCAATTCCACCACTCTCCTACTCACGCGAATTTGCGTGACCGTGCTCCGTCTCCTGTCGAGCTGCTCCACACTGGTCGATGGCCGGGCGGCACGGCGGAAATGCTGCAGGCTGGCGGTCGCGACTGATCTGCCCATCGTCGCTGCCAGCCCAGGAGTAGCGCCAGAATCGTGTAGCTCAACACATTCCTGGACTATGCACATTCCTGGACTATGCCACGAGTGCCGCGACGTTCATCATCGCCGTCATGGGCGGGCAACACGGAGGACGCTGACAGTGACATCGCGTGTGTTGCTTCAGATTCCGTTATAGGAACCCGCCAGGCACCGTAGAATCAGAAAAGACCGGCAAAGCGCGTTGGCGTACACTGCGTTGCCCGGCCTTTCGGCCCAAACCCGTTCCGCACAGTGCTCTCGGGCAACGCCACGGAGCCGCCTCGTTTCACGAGATCCAACTGGAGCCTCATAGCATGGCGAAAACGACAGCTGATCTGATGGCGGAGACCCTTGGCCAGGCGGGGGTCAAGCGGGTCTACGGCGTCGTCGGGGACTCCCTCAACGGCTTCACCGACGCGTTGCGTCGCCGCAAGGGCATCGATTGGATCCACGTCCGGCATGAAGAAGGCGCTGCCTTCGCCGCCGGCGCCGAAGCCCATCTCACCGGCAAGTTGGCTGTCTGCGCGGGAAGCTGCGGACCGGGAAATCTCCACCTGATCAACGGACTGTTCGACTGTCACCGCAGCGGCGTACCTGTCCTGGCCATTGCCGCACACATTCCAAGCAGTGAAATCGGTATCGACTTTTTCCAGGCCACGCACCCCGAAATCCTGTTCAAGGAGTGCAGTCACTACGTCGAATTGGTGTCCAATCCCGGCCAGCTCTTGCAGATTCTCACCCGCGCCATCCGCGTTGCGGTTGCCCGGCGCGGCGTCGCGGTTGTGGTGATCCCCGGTGACGTGGCCTTGCACGCTGCTGTCGGCGAAGCGCCAAAGTGGTGCGTCCCCGCGCCACCAGTCGTACGGCCACGCGATGGTGAGATCCAAGCCCTGGCAGAGATGCTGAACGGCGCCTCGCGCGTGACCCTACTCTGCGGCGCCGGATGCGTCGGCGCGCACGACAAGGTGGTCGCGCTGGCCGAGACGTTGAAGGCACCGATCGTGCACCCGTTGCGCGGCAAGGAGCATATTGAGTACGAGAATCCCTACGACGTCGGCATGACGGGGTTGGTCGGCTTCGCGTCCGGGTATAAGGCGATGAAATCCTGCGACATGCTGCTGATGCTGGGGACGGATTTCCCATATCGGCAATTCTTCCCCGAAACGGCGAAAATCGCCCAGGTTGACCTGCGCCCCGAAGCGCTTGGCAACCGCTGCCCGCTCGATCTCGGACTCCTCGGATCGGTCGCCGATACCCTGGACGCGCTGCTGCCGGCGCTCCACCCCAAGACGGACGCCTCGCATCTCGAAGGCGCGCTCGCCGACTATCGCAAGGCCAGGCGTGATCTCGATGCGCTTGCCGAGACGCGGGGCGCCAGCGAGCAGATCCATCCGCAGTACGTCACGCGCGTCGTCAGCGAATTGGCCGCCGAGGATGCCGTGTTCACCTGCGATGTCGGATCCCCGATTGCTTGGACTGCGCGCTACCTCAAGGTCAACGGAAAGCGGCGAATAGTTGGGTCGTTCAATCACGGCTCCATGGCCAACGCCATGCTGCACGCCATCGGCGCACAAGTGGCGTTCCCGGAGCGACAGGTGATCTCGTTCTCCGGCGACGGCGGCTTCACGATGATGATGGGGGAATTCGTCACTCTGATTCAGCACAGCCTGCCCGTGAAGATCATTCTGCTCAACAACGGCACGCTTGGCTTCGTCGAACTGGAGATGAAGGCGAACGGGTTCCTGGATTTTGGCTGCGACCTGAAGAATCCCAACTTCGCGGCTATGGCGAGCGCCGTCGGAATCAAGGGGATAAGGGTAGAGCGTCCGCAAGACCTGGCAGGCGCAGTCAGCGAAGCCCTGGCGCATCCGGGCCCCGCGCTGGTCGACGTGGTTAGCGTCCGCCAGGAACTGATCATGCCGCCTGTCACCACCCTGGACGAAGCGCATAAGTTTGGTGTGTTCATGCTGAAGGCAGTCCTGGACGGTCGCGGCTCGGAGCTGATCGACTTAGCGAAGACCAACCTCATCCGCTGACATTGGCTGGCGTTGAGGTCAGCTGGCCGAAGGTCGCGTCGGAGGTTTCCATGTCCCGCAGCGACATCCGTTTGGATGTGCCGCTGCCCGCTTTGGGCTTCGCTGCGCCTGAAGCCTGGCCTCCTGGACCTGGCCGACCGATTGCGCGCTTGCGATGGATCGATCTGCACCGCATTGGCAGCTCGGTACGACTGACAATGCCAAAGATTCCCAGCTTCAATCGCACGCCGCGCAGCTTATTTGCGACAGAGCCACCGTGGTGAGGAAGGAAGATTCTCGTCCTGGTCCGCACGTCGACACTGAACGTCGTCCATGCGGAGCGGCACAGACGTGTGTCAGGCCGCATTTCGCATGGTTTGCAGGGGCAGAATCTCTGCCGTTGATAGTCAGCCGCGCCTGGTCCGCCGCCAGGCACCCGG
>JASHVB010000650.1 GCA_030039695.1 Acetobacteraceae bacterium | reverse complement strand
CCGCCGAGCAAGGACTGGTTGGCGGCATTGACGATGGCATCCACCGCCAGTTGTGTGATGTCTGCCTGGATGACCTCGATACGCATCCAGAGCCTCCTCTCCCGTGACAGCGGGGAAGTCAGGTGATTGTGCGCGTGCGGTCCGTGATGCGCGCAAATGCTCTCAGCCTTCGCTCTCCCACTTCCAGGACGCGGGTTAGTTCCGGCTCTTGTCCACCAGCGCGTTCTTGGCAATCCACGGCATCATCGCACGCAACCTCTCGCCCACCTGCTCGATCGGATGCTCTGCCAGCCGCCGTCGCATTGCCTTGAAGCTCGCCTGGTTCACCTTGTTCTCCAGCATCCACTCACGGGCAAACCTGCCGGACTGGATGTCCCCTAGTACACGCTTCATCTCCGCCTTGGTGGCGTCGTTGACGATGCGGGGGCCTGACATGTACTCGCCGTACTCTGCCGTGTTGCTGACCGAGTAGTTCATGTTGGCGATGCCGCCTTCATAGATCAGGTCGACGATCAGCTTTACTTCGTGCACGCACTCGAAATACGCCATCTCCGGTGCGTAACCCGCTTCCACGAGCGTCTCGTATCCAGCTTTCATCAGCTCGACGAGACCGCCGCAGAGCACGGTTTGCTCGCCGAACAGGTCTGTCTCGCATTCCTCTTTGAATGTCGTCTCAATGATACCGGCGCGCCCGCCGCCAATCGCACTGGCGTAGGACAGCGCGATTTCCAGGGCATTGCCCGATGGGTTCTGCGCCACCGCAACAAGGCAAGGCACGCCGGCGCCGCGCTGGTATTCGCTGCGCACCATGTGGCCGGGCCCTTTCGGCGCGATCATGAAGACGTCCAGATCGGGCCGCGGATCCAACAGATTGAAATGCACGTTCAGGCCGTGCGCGAAGGCGAGCGCGGCGCCGTTCTTCATGTTTGCGCCGAGCTTCTCGCGGTAAAGATCGCCCTGGCCTTCGTCCGGTGTCAGTACCATGACCACGTCAGCCCATTTCGCGCACTCGGCCGGGTCCATCACCTTCAACCCGGCATTCTCCGCTTTCGCCACGCCGCCGGAATTCGGCCGCAGACCGACGGCGATCTGGCCGACGCCGCTGTCCTTCAGATTGTTGGCGTGGGCGTGGCCCTGGCTGCCATAGCCGATGATGGCGACCTTCTTGCCCTTGATCAGGTTCACGTCGGCGTCGCGATCATAATAGACGCGCATTACACAGTCTCCTTGGTGCTAGTTTCGCTGGCAGGCGCCGGCTTGGTGAAGAGGTCGTTGGCATCGTCAACAATATCCGATGCCTGGCTGAACGTGGGCTCTATGCTGGCAACGCAGGATGGCACTTGCTCTACCCGGTTCGCGGGTTTGACGACCCGGTCTCTCATTGTGGCGGTGCGGAGATCGTGCGCTTGCCGCGGGCGAGCGCGACGACGCCAGTGCGCGAGACTTCCGCCAGCCCCAGATCGCGCATCAGCTCGATGAAAGCGTCGAGCTTGTCGGAGGACCCCGTCAACTCGAACACGAAGCTTTCCGTCGTGGTGTCCACCACACGCGCACGGAAGGTGTCGGCGATGCGCAGCGCCTCGACACGCTTGTCGCCGGTGCCGATCACTTTGATCAGCGCCATTTCGCGCGACACGTGCGGGCCCTCGCGCGTCAGGTCCGCGACGCGGTGTACCGGCACCAGCCGATTGAGCTGCGCCTTGATCTGTTCGATCACCATTTCCGTGCCGGAGGTGACGACATTGATGCGGCTCAACGACGCGTCACGCTCCACCGGTGCGACGGTGAGGCTGTCGATGTTGTAACCACGCCCGCTGAACAAGCCGACGACGCGGGCAAGAATGCCGGCTTCGTTGTTCACCAGGACGGAGATCGTCGCACTGCGCAGGTTGTTATCGGGCATGTTTCACCGGGATGGACGCCGCTGGCTCCGCCTCCCCATGGTAAGCGGGGTCGGGGGATCGGTTGTTACCACCCGTGTCGGCGGTGGTAGCAACCTCTCTCCCCCGGCCCCTCCCCTGAGGTGAGGGGGAAGTCTTCTCGTCGTCGATTGATCAAACCAAGACGAGACCCTCATCGGTGATCCCGGCCGCCGTCGCTTCATGCTCTGGTCCCAGGATCATCTCGTTGTGCGCCGCGCCGGAGGGAATCATCGGAAAGCAATTCTCCTTCGGATCCACCGCGATGTCCGCGATGACCGCCGTCTCGCTGTCCAGCATTGCGCGGATCACGTCGTCCAGTTGCTCCACGCGCGATGCCCGCAGGCCCTTGGCGTGGAACGCGTCTGCCAGCTTGACGAAGTCAGGCAGCGCAGCGCTGTAGCTTTCCGAATAGCGGCCACCATGCAGCAGCTCCTGCCATTGCCGCACCATCCCCATATATTCGTTGTTGAGGATGAACACCTTCACCGGCAGCCGGTACTGCGCCAACGTGCCCATCTCCTGAATGTTCATCAGCACGCTTGCCTCGCCGGCGATGTCGATCACCAGTGCATCCGGGTGCGCAATCTGCACGCCCATCGCCGCCGGCAGCCCATACCCCATCGTCCCCAGCCCGCCGCTGGTCATCCAGCGGTTCGGCTGCTCGAACCTGAAGTGCTGCGCGGCCCACATCTGATGTTGCCCGACCTCGGTGGCGATGAAAATGTCGCGCTTGATCGACCGTGTCAGCTCATACAGCCGCTGGATCGCGTATTGCGGCTTGATGATCGAGCCAGGCTGCATGTTCTGGGTGAATTTCAAGCTGTCGCGCGCGCGCCACTGGTCGATCCGGCGCCACCATTTGGCGATTGCCTGGGTATCCGGCTTGCCGGGCGTGGCATTCCACTCGGCGATCAGCGCGTCCAGCACGTGGCTCGCGTCGCCCACGATGGCGACATCGACGGGCACGTTCTTGTTGATCGACGACGGATCGATGTCGGCGTGGATCTTGCGCGATCCCTGGCTGAACGCATTCAGCCGCCCCGTCACGCGGTCGTCGAACCGCGCGCCGATGGCGAACAACACGTCACAGCCATGCATCGCCAGATTGGCCTCGTAGGTCCCGTGCATGCCCAGCATACCGAGGAACTGCGGATCGGAAGCCGGGAAGCCGCCCAGCCCCATCAACGTGTTGGTGACCGGGAAGCCGGTCATATGCGCGAACTGCGTCAGCGCCCTCGATGCCACCGGCCCGGCGTTGATTACCCCGCCGCCCGCATAAATCACCGGGCGGTGCGCCTGCTTCAACAGTGCCACCGCGCGGGCAATCTGCGCGCGGTCCGGCTCGGTCTGCGGGCGGTAGCTCGGGTGTTGCGCTGCGGCCGTTGTGTAGGGCGCTTTGCCGATCAGGATGTCCTTCGGCAGGTCGATCACCACCGGGCCGGGGCGGCCGGAGCGGGCGACATAGAACGCCTCATGCACCACGCGCGCCAGGTCTTCTGGGCGCTTCACCAGGTAGTTGTGTTTTGTCGCCGGGCGGGTGATGCCTGTGGTGTCCGCCTCCTGGAAGGCGTCGTTGCCGATCAGGTGCGTCGGCACCTGGCCGGTCAGACACACCACCGGGATGCTGTCCATCAGTGCGTCGCACAGCCCGGTGACCGCGTTCGTCGCACCCGGTCCCGAGGTGACGAGCACGACGCCGATCTTGCCCGTGGAGCGGGCATAGCCCTCAGCCGCGTGGACGGCGCCGCCTTCCTGGCGGACCAGCACATGGCGGATGGCGTTCTGCGAGAACAAGGCGTCATAGATCGGCAGCACCGCGCCGCCCGGATAGCCGAAGATCACCTCCACACCCTCATCCTTCAGGGCGCGGAGCAACACCTCTGCTCCGGATTGGCTGGGTTCGGCGGCCATAACGGGTTTCCTTGCTGGCAGGGGCGCAGGACTAGGGCGGATGTTGCGGCGCGTCAACCCGGGCCTTGAATAAAAGCGATGATTTGGCCGAGATGTCTTTCCTGAAGTTGCGCTAAATCTGGATATCGCGAAGGAATTGTTCGCGTTCGGTCCGGGCGGGCAAGCGCGTGGTGGCGGAACCAAGTGGCCTGGCGTTTGGTGTATTGGCCGGTGACCAGCTCTACGCGGCGCGCGGCCTCCGCCAGCGTGATCGCGCCGTGCAGGAAGGCAGCGAGCGCCGGCACGCCGTGCGCACGCATCGCCGGCAGGGTGGGGTCGAGGCGCAGCGCAAGCAAAGCGCGGACCTCGTCCAACGCGCCCTCCGCCAGCATGGACTGGAGGCGGGCGGCGATGGCCGCACGGAGACGCTCGCGCGGGGGATCCAGCAGGATGGCCGTGAAGCGATAGGGCGCGGGCTGGCCGCGCTGCGCCTGCCAGGCCGCGAGGCCGACGCCGGTGCTCCGCCACACCTCCCAGGCGCGGGTGACGCGCTGGCTGTCGTTCGGGTTCAACGTCGCGGCGGTGACGGGATCCGCTGCGGCGAGGCGGCTGTGCAATGCCGGAGCACCGCGCTCGGTCAGCAGGGTGCGCGCCTCGGCGCGGGCCTCTGGGGTGGTCGGCGGGAGGTTGGCCAGGCCGTCCGTGAGTGCGGCGAAGTAGAGCCCGCTGCCACCAGTCAGAACAGGCAACCGGCCCGCAGCAACCGCTTCCGCCATCACCGCGAGCGCTTCTCCCCGCCACCATGCGGCGCTGCCGGGCTCGGCGGCCGAGCGGACGCCGTAGAGGCGGTGCGGCACGCGCGCTTCCTCCGCAACCGTCGGGCGTGCGGTCAGGACGCGCAGCTCGCGATAGACCTGCATGGAATCTGCGTTGATGATCGTTCCGCCGAGGCGTTCGGCGAGGTCGAGTGCGAGAGCGGATTTGCCGCTCGCGGTCGGGCCGGCGACGATCAAACTGTGCGGCAGGCTCATACGGCGATATTTTCTGCCAGCGGCCGGACATCGGCCGCAATGGCACACCCGCTCAACCGGTCGCCGTTATGGCCGCCAGGGCGGAACAGTGGCCACGCCGCAACGCCTTTAGCGTCAGGGATGCCTCCGGTGCATGACCCGCGGCGTGGAGCCCGTTGGCCACCGCTTCCTCGCCGCCGTGTATTACGCTGCGTACCGCATCGCAGCCAAGCCGGCGGCCCAAGCGTTCCAATTCCGCGACCAGCGCTGCCAGCACGGCCTTCGGGTCGAGCAAATCCACGGCGACAAAATGTTCGGCGATCAGCAACCGGCCGTTTGCCAGGTGGGAATCCACCCGATAGCAGAACAAGCCGCACGGAAACGCCCGCCCGATGCGACGAGCCGCGAGGATGCCCGTCTGCGTCGCGCGCCGAGTGGTCAGTGGCCGTGCGAAGGCCAGCCACGCGGGCAGGCTGATTGAAGGCATCGCCTCCCTGATCAGCGGATAGACCGATCGCAGCTCGTCACGCGCGAGCGGTTGAATGGTGAACCCGTGCATCGAAGGGTCCTTATGGGATCGCCAGACTGTGCCAGAGGGGACCTCACCGCGGCTTTGACGCAGATCAAGCATGGCCGCAAACCCAGTACGGGGATTCCCGTATTGCACACGTCCATTCCCAGGCAGAGATCGTAAGCAATCACCGTTGACGGCCCGACACGGTCATGAGCAGCACCCTGACCCGACCCCGCAGAACCGACCCCCGCGCTGCACTGGACGTCTGTCTGCGGTGCGACGTGCGGGCGTCCAGCGTATGCGACGCCATCTCCGACGAGGACCTGCATCACCTCGCGGCCGCCAGGGTGGTGATGGAGATCCCTGCCGGCACCACGTTCATCGCCGAAGGCGAGCCGGCCGTCGCCTTCTTCAATATCACCCGTGGTACTGCCCGGCTGTTCAAGCTGCTGGCGGACGGGCGGCGGCAGATCACTGGCTTTGCCGGTGTTGGCCACTTCCTCGGCCTTGCTGTCTCGGACACCTTTGCATTCAGCGCCGAGGCCATCGAACCCGTGCGGCTTTGCCGCTTTTCGCGCCCCCGGCTGCGTGCCCTGCTGGACGATTTCCCGGCCATCGAGAAGCGGCTGCTCGAGGTCGCCGCCAACGAGCTGGTGGCCGCGCAGGAGCAAATGCTGTTACTCGGACGCAAGACGGCGCGCGAGCGGCTGGCCTCGTTCCTGGTGATGCAGAGCCGGCAGGCAGCCGTGAGCGAGCCCGTGCGCGGTCGGATCGCAGTGCCGATGACGCGGGGTGACATCGCCGATTACCTCGGCCTGACAATCGAGACCGTCAGCCGCACGCTCAGCCGGTTCCGTGCCGAGGGGCTGATCGATATCCCCTCGCAGTCGGTGCTGGTCATTCGCGACCCCGAGGCACTGCGGAGCCTGGCCGAAGGCCTTGCCTGACCGGCGGCGGGGATCACCCTTTTCGTTGCGCGTCAGACACAAGCGGTCCCGGCCGGTGGCCAGCCCGTGGCGAGATCGGAAGGTCAACGTCCGCCCGCCAATCCCAGGCTCTGCAGGTAAATCAGCAGGCCGGCCTCCAGGAGCTCCTCCGCCGACATCGGCAGCTTGCGACGCGACGGCGTAGGGCGCACGAACAATG